>JAFGXT010000389.1 GCA_016936495.1 Victivallales bacterium | reverse complement strand
GAGTTTTTGAAAACGGTCTTTCAATATAGCAGTTAATCCGTTATTTTTCACTCAAGCAGTGTCGCACTTCACTATTGAATCTAGCAACTATTAATTGTTATTGCTATTATTGGTATTTTAGCTGGTATGTTGTTACCTGCTTTTAATAAGGCTAGGGAGAAGGCTAAAAGAATTAGTTGTCTTAGCAATCTAAAACAAGTTGGATTAGTTATGAACAACTATGCAGACAGTCACAACCCATATTTACCTCCAGATACTACAACTGTTATGAATTCAATGAATAATGGAGACCTAGAAGGAGCAAATACTAGTATTTTCCTTTGCCCAAGCGACTCTATTAACAAAATGGATAAAAAGAATGAATTTGCAACCATCGCAGGAAATCAAGATAGCAGTGTTTTAGCTAGTTATCTTTTTGCAAACCAAATCAGAGCTGACAATTGGGATTTTAAAAAGTGGGATAAAAATAGTAAAGTAGATGGAACTCCTCTTAGAAATTATTCAAAAATTGCCACTTGGTGGGATCTTGGTGCAGGATCAGATGCAGCAGCAGGAGCTAATGTTAGAAACCACTCAACTGATGGAGGAAACGTTCTATATCTTGATGCACACGCTGAATGGAAAAATAGAAAAAACTGGCTAGGCACTGATAAACCTGAAGATAACTAAAAACAAAAAGCTTTTATATAAAAAGCCCTAAAAAGTCATTATTTGGTAGGGCTTAAATCGTTTTTGAAAGTATTTGTATTTTTAACGTTCTTTTTAACATTAACAGAAATTTCTTTTTCAACTGATTTTAATTCAAATTGTGGTGCCGTGCATCGGAAATAATTTTTAAAGTATTTATTTTAATATGTTTGTACAAATTGAGTTGAAATTTCACTGCACAAAATTGAATTTTTTCATATCAAAAAATTCAATTTTCAAATTTAAAGCTAATTGAGGGGGAATCGGCTCCAGGTCTTTTGTTTATAATCCGGTTTTTTAGTTGACATCTGAGGCGATTGAGGGTATATATACAAAAACAATTAATCGGATTTTTTGCCTTTTGGCTGTTTCGGCAGACGGCTCCTGAACGGTAATTTTCGGGATTTAATTTTATGATGGTATTGATATTTTGCTTGGGAGCTGTACTTTCACAAGACCTTATTTTTGTTTTTTCACTGCCTTAGGTTTTGATGAGATTATGCTGGAAAATATTGTAATAAAAGGTGCTTGTCAGCACAATTTGAAAAATATCGACGTGGTTATTCCACGTAACCGCCTTACCGTTATCACCGGTTTGAGCGGTTCGGGAAAATCTTCACTGGCCTTTGATACGCTGTACGCGGAAGGTCAGCGGCGCTATGTGGAAAGCTTGTCGGCATATGCCAGACAATTTTTGGACAGGATGCAGAAACCCAAGGTGGAGCATATCGAAGGGCTATCTCCGGCTATCGCTATCGAACAGAAGACCACCGGTTCAAATCCGCGCTCAACCGTCGCTACAGTTACGGAAATATATGACTATCTGCGCCTGCTTTACGCCCATACCGGTACGCCGCACTGTCCGGAATGCGGTAAGATTTTAAAGGCGCAATCGGCACAGTCGATATGTGAAAAGATTATGAGCTATCCGGAAGGTCGCAAAATGATGCTGCTGGCTCCTTATGTCTCAGGACGCAAAGGCGAACATCGCGACGTTTTGGAAAAAATGCAGGCGGACGGGTTTGTCAGAGCCAGGATTGACGGTACACTGGTAGCGTTTGACGGGGAAGTTAAAGCTTTGGAAAAAAATATCCGCCACACTCTCGAAGCTGTGGTTGACCGTCTGGTTACCGGAAAAACTGATTCGTCCCGTTTGAACGATTCGGTGGAGACTTGTCTGAAATTCGGCAATGGTACTTTAACTGTATTATTGGAATCAACCGATCCGGGTTCGGATTCGCAATGGATCGAGGAGAAAATCAGCGAACATCTGGCATGTGTGGAATGCGGATTGAGTTTCGGCGAACTCCTGCCGCGTAATTTTTCTTTTAACAGCCCCTACGGCGCATGTCCGCGATGCAGCGGTATTGGTGCCTTGCAGGTCATGGATCCGGAACTGGTTGTGGCAGATCCCGGGTTGTCAATAAGTAAAGGCGCGATTCCAGGCTGGCGCCGGGGGCCTAAACGCCTTATAATGTATTATAATCATCTGCTGCGTCGTATCGCTGAACACTATGAATGCCCGGATATGATGCGTAAACCTTTTGGTCAACTTCCGGAGAAGATACGCAAGATTCTTCTTTATGGCAGCGGTGAAGACGTGATTAATTTTGATTTCCACTTGCGTGGAAAACTGCATAAAATGCGTAAACCTTTTGACGGTATTCTGGCAAACATGGAGCACCGGATGAGGGAAACCGAGAGCGAGTCCGTACGGGAACGCCTCAAGCAATATATGAAATTTGAGACTTGCCCGGAATGCAAAGGCGGACGTCTCAACCCATTCAGTCGCGCCGTGAAAGTGGGCGGATTGAGTATAAATGAATTTAATACGCTGTCCATTGAGGCGGCGCATGAGTTTATTTCCACTGTGAAGCTCAGTGAAGAACACGCGAAAATTGCTGAAGAAATACTGCGTGAGATTGCCGCGCGGTTGCGTTTTCTGCTGGATGTGGGGCTCTCGTATCTCACGCTGGATCGTCATAGCGGCACGCTTTCCGGCGGCGAAGCTCAGCGTATACGCCTTGCGACTCAGCTTGGTTGCGGACTGGTAGGAGTATTGTACATTCTTGATGAACCCAGCATAGGATTGCATCAGCGCGATAACGACAGGCTGCTGGATACTCTCACCAGCCTTCGCGACATCGGCAACACCGTGATAGTGGTGGAACATGACACCGATACCATTTTGCGCTCTGACTATGTGATCGACATAGGTCCTGGGGCAGGGCGGCACGGCGGAGAGATCGTCGCAAGCGGTACGCCGGAGCAGATAATACAATCCGAAAAATCACTTACCGGAGCCTATCTCAGCGGCAGATTAAAGATCGAACTGCCGGAAAAACGTCTTAATGGCACCGGTGACAAGCTGGAAATAAAAGGCGCTGCCGAGCATAATCTGCAAAACATAGACGTAAAAATCCCGCTGGGAACAATGACCTGCGTTACCGGTGTTTCCGGTTCTGGAAAAAGTACGCTCATCAACGGCATTCTGGTGAGGGCGGTGAATCAGCACTTTGAAATAATGACGGAGCGTCCAGGCAAGCATAAGCGCATCAATGGTTTGCAGAACATTCATAAGATGATAGTCATCGATCAGAGCCCCATCGGACGTACGCCCCGCTCTAACCCAGCCACCTATACCGATGCTTTCGGGGCTATCCGTAAATTGTTCACGGAATTGCCGGAATCGAAGATCAGAGGTTACAAGCCGGGACGTTTCAGTTTTAACGTTAAGGGCGGACGCTGTGAGGATTGCAAGGGTGACGGTATCAAAAAGATAGAGATGCAATTTTTGCCGGACGTATACGTAACTTGTTCGACCTGTAACGGTAAGCGTTTTAATAATGAAACCTTGTCGGTCTATTATAAAAAGAAAAACATAGCGGACGTGCTGGATATGACCGTCAACGAAGCGGTGGAATTTTTTGACGCTCATCCCGCCATATATCGTAAACTTAAGACCCTTAAGGAAGTTGGATTGGGTTATATTCACCTGGGACAGGCGGCGACTACGCTTTCCGGCGGCGAAGCGCAAAGAGTGAAACTTGCCAATGAACTGGCTAAAATACCGCGCGGTCATACCTTGTATGTGCTGGACGAACCGACCACAGGTCTGCACACCGCCGACATCAGGCAGTTGCTTGACGTGCTGACCCGTCTGCGCGACAAGGAAAATACCGTTTTGATAATTGAACATAATCTCGACGTGATAAAAGTCGCGGATCATATAATTGACCTGGGGCCGGAAGGTGGTTCTGCCGGTGGTATGATTATCGCGGAGGGCACTCCTGAAATGGTTGCCGCTAATCCGCGCAGTTATACCGGACAATACCTCAAAGCTCTGCTGAAATAACAAACATAAGACATAAAAGACTTTATGGAAAACCAAATTTTAAGACCTGTACTGGAAGCGATAATTGAGATATTTGGAATGTTCGCCATTGGAGCGCTATTGCGCAAACTGAAATTTATTGATAAAGAGGATCTGTCTAAATTCAGCAGTGTAGTATTTGATGTACTGTTTCCGATAATGATCTTTGCTTCAATCGCCACTCAGTTGAAGCCGGACAGGATATGTGAGTTGTGGATGCTTCCGCTCATCGGATTTCTGATGATGCTTCTGGGGTGGATATTGGGATGGGGATTGCGTTACGGTATGCAGAACCGCGGCAATGGCAGGACAGAGACTTTTCATCATTTCTGCATAGTCAATAATTATATATTTTTGCCGCTTATAGTCATATCAAACTTGTGGGGAGAGACTTATGAACCACTGTTGTTCCTTTTTAATGTGGGTTCTACCATTGGATTATGGACGATAGGCATAGGCGTTCTGACGGGAAGCGATTTGAAACGCGCTGTGAAAAACATTCTTTCTCCGAATCTCTTAGCCGTTTTTCTTGGCTTTATTGTGGTATGGCTGCAAATCCCGCTGCCGGGAGTGGTGCTGAAAGTGGCGAATAAATCCGGGGGCGCGGCGGTGCCGCTCATCCTGTTGCTTATCGGTGCAACCCTCTGGGGCAATATAAAGAATATCTTTGATGATAAATGGGATATTTGCTATCTGACTCTCTGCCGCTTGATTCTAATTCCGCTAATCAATATATGGATAATCAAGATGATACCGATGCCGCTGGATATTTACCGGGTGGCTTTTGTGGTGTCGATCATGCCGGTATCGGTAAACACTTCGGTGCTGACACTGCGCTATGGCGGGAATCCGGAACTAGCCGGGCAAGCAGCGGTGATCACCACTGTGGTTTCAATCGTAACGATTCCGCTGTTGCTGTATTTGTTGTAAAATGGCAAATGGAACTTCAGCAAAAACAGGCTTTTTTAGCGTAATGCAAAGCATGGCGGTTGCAATAACGGACTTTATCAAGTAAGTTAGTTCTATATGAATAGGACGTAATGGTATATGAAAAAGTTAACGAGCAGCATTTATACATTTGAAAAGTTGATCAATAACAATTTCCTTTATGTGGATAAGACTGAATATATCTGGCGTCTTGTTGATTCCGCGCCCGCCATGTATTTTATGTCGCGTCCGCGCCGGTTCGGCAAGTCGCTCACGCTGTCCACTTTGGCGGCGGTCTTTTCTGGGAAAAAAGAATTGTTTAAAGATTTGGCGATATACGATAAACTTTATGACTGGAAGGTATTCCCGATAATCCATCTGGATATGGGCAACTGTAATGCAAAAACGTCTCAGGATTTGGATGAGTTTATATCAGATAAGTTGCGCGAGCTCGCCCAGAGTGCAGGTGTAAATATTCAGGGAAAATCAAATGCCACCCGTCTTGAATCGCTGATAACTGAGCTTTATAAACAAGGTCCGGTCGTGATTCTTCTTGACGAATATGATAAACCTATTCTGAATAATATCGGGGTCGCTGGAGCTAAAGATATTCTTTCCGTGTTGAAGGGGTTTTATTCAACTATCAAAACCTGTGAAAGTCTGGAACATTTTGTGTTTGTTACCGGTGTAACCAAGTTCTGCCATGTTTCGTTGTTTTCGGATTTGAATAATTTGACCGATATTACCATGGACGCAAATTATGCGACCATGCTGGGGTATACGCAATCAGAGCTGGAAAATGCTTTTTCGGACAGGATTGGCGCGGTTGAAAAACAACAGTCCATTCCGCATGACGACTTGATTGATAAAATTAAAAACTGGTACAACGGATACCGGTTTGAAGAAACTATTGAAACTGTTTATAATCCGGTATCGTTGGCGTCATTTTTCACGAATAATGGCAAATTCCACAACTATTGGTTTTCGACCGGTACGCCGACTTTTCTGCTGGACGTCATGAAGAATACAGATTTTGATTTTGAGAATGCACTGACCCATCCAGTGTCAGGACTTGCGTTTGATGCATATGAAATAGATAAAATCGAACCGTTGGCACTGTTGCTTCAAACCGGATACTTGACCATAAAAAGTGCTTTCAATGATTTCGGTGTAACCTTTTATCAGCTCGATTTCCCTAATTTTGAGGTGCGTTCGGCATTTGATACTTATTTGATGAATACATATACTTCCATATCTAAAGACGAATTGGAAGGCGTCGCCGTCAATCTTGCCAGATGTGTCCGTGGCGGAGATGTAGATAGTTTCATGAGTGATATGCAAAAGTTTTTCGCCGCCATTCCCTATGATATTCAGATAGGGCAGGAAAAATATTATCAGACGATTTTTTTCCTGCTTTTCCTTATGCTCGGCGTTTATATCGAAGCGGAATCCAGAACTAACAGTGGTCGTATCGACGCAGTCGCCTGCTACGGTGAATGGGTCTATATTTTTGAATTTAAAATGAACCAGACTGCCGAAATCGCTCTGGCGCAAATACGGGAAAAAGAGTATTTCAAAAAGTATCAAAATCAGGGAAAAACCATTATCCTGATCGGAGCGAATTTCGATACCCGTTCACGCCAAATAAGTGATTGGGAATATGAAGAAGCAAAATAATAATTTCATTGCTTGTGTTGCAACGCTTTGTCCCGTCAGCTGTTTTTTTGCTGTGCGTGTTTTGCATCAGCCAGTTCCAGGCATACTCTGGCGGCATTGACGCTGGCGTTGTCGCTACCACAGCAAAGCATGTCTTTGACCATGTGCATATCAGCTTCGACTTCTTCCCGGCGGGAGCCTCCGGGAAGTATCTTTTCAATAGCCGGTACCAGCTCAGCCGGGCACACCTGCCATTGCAAAAACTCTTCATATACCGTTTTGTATGCGATGATGTTCACCATGGTGAAATAGCCGCGAAACAGTTTTATGATCTTGCGCGCCACCCAGAAAGTGAAATCCTTAAGGCGATAGCACACTACCAGCGGTAACCCGGAAATAGCGCATTCTACTGTAACTGTGCCGGACGCCGCCAGACCGGTTCCCGCCCGCTGTTGCCAATATGGAGTATCGCCACAGCTTATTTTTATCTCCGGCAACTCCGGGTGCGCGGCGCGATATTCCGCTACAAGTTTGTTCACCAGATTGTATATTTTTTCTCGCGGCGCGGAAAGTACAAAATTTAGTTCCGGATGCTTCCGGTGCAATTCGCATACGGTGTCGAGCATTGAATGAAGCAGCATCTCCACTTCATGAGTGCGACTGCCTGGTAACAGCAGAAAGGTAGCAGGATCACGTTTAAGTTCCTGGTCTAAACGCTCATTGATAATATCAATCAGGGGGTGTCCGACAAAACGGACATCCAGTCCGGTATGGGCATAGACCTCGGTTTCAAACGGGAATATCACCATCATACGGTCGCAGAGTTTGCCCAGTTTAGGAATCCGGTGTTTACCCCATGCCCATACCTGCGGGCTCACATACCATATTACCGGGATTTTGTACCAGTAATACATGCAGCGGGCAAACATCAGGTTGAAACCCGGATAATCAATAAGTACGACCGCGTCGGGGCGTTCCTTGCCGATGCGCCGTAAAAGTCCGAAAAATATGCCGATAAAAGTGAATATATGCTTAAATATCTCCACCATACCGACTACGCCAAGCTCGGTGGAATCCACCAGGATATCCATATCTGTTTCCTGCATGCGAGGCCCGCCCATGCCGGCTATTCTTACCGTCTTGCCCTTCTCTTCGACCATGTGTTTCAGGTCTTTAGCCAGGCGTGCGCCATACATATCACCGGAGGCTTCGCCGGAAATTATCCAGAAATTATAATCATGCTCCATTCATATCATCCACATTACTGGGGTTTAAAGTATGTTCATTCGAGTTAAAGTTAACACCTCAAAGTGAAATTTCCAGATGATGCCCGATTTTTTTCCGCATATGGACAACGTAAATTAATCATGCAATCCGTAAAAAACAAAACACGCATCAGCTTATGGGGGGTAAAGCTGATGCGTGAGGTAAAAGGATGTGCGACCTACCGGGTCAGGTGATACGCCATTACTCCTCCTGGAAGCACGGCGGTATCCACCTCAAAGGTGAATTTGTTATTTTCCAGCTTGCCTGAGACCGTTCCTTGGGCAGAACCGTCAAGTGCCAAAGCGTTGACCTTGAATTGTTGTCCGATATTAAGCGAGACCGTGGCTTTGCCGCGAGCGACAAGATGCGGCAGCTGTCCCCAATGTTTGAGCAGGGTCATTGCCTGATTGCCGAAAAGTTGTTTGGTGTTGGCGACATTGGTCAGGTGTAACAGCAATATACTGGAGCTTTTACTAAGAGGTTTTTCATCCAGTGAGATAGCGCATATCGTCTGAAACCTGTCGGCGTTGGCGATAGCCATCACCCCGGCTGTCGCTGATCCTTTTTCCAGAGTGACAGATTCAGTAAGCGGAGAATTGACGATAAACATCTTTTTCTGCGGCTGTATTGATATCTGTCCGGTAAGGCTTTTTATGTTCTTATTGGCAATGGCTTCACGCCACAGTTCCGCTACGGTCTTGTTCTTCAACGCATCGGGATCTGTCGCATTTGCCGGTTGTATTTGGATAACGCCAGGAATTGGGGGCTGACCCGCGACGTTTGAACCGATTTGCGTTACTAGTCCCAGCAGAGAGAAACTATTGGCAAATTGTATGGGCTCACGTTTGGCGAACATGTCTTCTGATACCTGATATGATACTTTGACGTCGGCGGCCTTGACGTCGCCGCGGAGGAACATCGCCGTGATTATGCGGTCTGAAAGCTGTGCCATGGGATCGTTTGCCGCGTCAAAACCTACCGCCGGATTTTTTTTTATAATTCCGGCTGAGCTATGAGACCATGCGAATCTGTATAGTCCATCCCAGTTCTGCAAGCTGGAGTAAGCTCCCATCAGAGGACCGCCTTCGGCTCGGTAGATGTTGGGGGTGCAATGGTTGAACTCTGTTACCATAAACGGCTTGCCAAATATACGTGTGGGCATCATACGACGCGGGACATCTCCCTGGCGGGCGATTGATGAATCCTGTCGATAACCGTAGGGCAGGCGCCATTTGTGCTCAGGAAAGCTCGGATGTGCAAAGTAGGCATGATTGTCTACCAAATCGAATTTGTCGCGCAGCAGAGCGTAAGGCACATCACTTAAAAAATTAAGACTGGTAATCAATTTGTTAAGCTTGAGTTCATTTTTGACGAAATCAAGTTGTTCTTGCTGACATTTTTTCTGAAGTTCATAGAGGAAACGTCTGAAGTCATGGTCATTGTTGGATGCTTTGGCATTGCTGATGTTATTCTTCTTTGTCCATTCAGCGAATTTTTCTTTATACATTTCCGCTATTGAAGGAACTTTGTGCCATACATTGGAAAGGTTTTCTTCATTCACCAGATTAACCATATATACCGCGGGGTCTTCGCCCCAGGTCAGTCCGGTATAGGGGTTGCGGTGATTCATCCAGCGGCGGACGAATTCCTTCCAGTTTTCCATAGCGGCCTGACTTATTGGAAGCACCTCTTTCATCTGCCGACTGGTAAAACTGTCGATTTCAGGAATGTTATCGTCTTTTTTGAATACGCGGTTGGTGTAAAAATCAGTAGTTACGTAAAGACCTTTTTCCTTCATTTTTGCCACCAGGTAATCCAGCTGATCCATCTTTGAAGCAGATAAGGTCAGGGTGTCAGGGGCGTTGCGGTCAAGCATCTCGGTGTCGTGGTGGTGTATGCGTACACTGTTATAGCCGTTGCGGGCAAAGGTCTCGACGAGTTTATCGACTTCATTCTTATCCAGAAAACTTGCGGTAAAACACAGATTCGCGCCGTAGAAGCGGACACGTTTATTTTTTGCTTTTTCAAAAGTGAGAGTGCCATCGGATTTAGCTTTGACATTTCCATATTTACCTGCCGGAGCGTGATCAATGATCCAGGAGAAATCCAGCGGACTACCGGCTTTTACCTGTCGGTCGAAATCAAGTTTTACCCAATTAGCGCCGGGAACAATATAGTTATCGGCAGGCATATGGGAGTCGAAAAGTACAAGTCTGTCACTAAGGGATATCCCGACGATCATCCATACGGTTTGCGGAGCGCTGGCAATGAAGCTCAACTCTACCGGATTGTCCTTTTTCAGCACAAATGATGATGCGTACAAACCTACAGTGGACATGGCGTTTTCGGCTCTCCATGCCACGCTGGCATTGGCATGTTCGCTTGGATTCCACCAGTTGCCGCAATCAGTGCGTGAAATGACCGGAATGGATTGTTTTGAGCCATCGGCATATTTTAATTCTATTTTTCCCAGTTCCACGCCGTTTTGCGGCGTCCACGCTGAAGCGTGAAGCAGATTTACAGCTCCGGCTTTGCTTCCAGCTGGAATTGTAACAGTGGCGGAATGAGGAAATCTTTGTTCCTTGCCCCCGATTACAATTGCCGCTTTCCCGTTGTTTTTCGCAGGATTACAAATATTGAAATTCAGACCGTGATGTTTTACGGTTGATTGACGGAATGTGCGTAAATCATTATCCGTGCCCTGATCCGTCCAACCCTGTTTGCCGTCATAAACAAAACCACGCGTCGCGGCGGCTGCGACGTCAATGGGCTGAATGTTTACCGAACTTATCTCGAAACACAATTTAAGATCACTGTTTTTTATGTTTCCTGCACCTGGAGTTGCGCGAAAACGGAACGCGAAAGTATTTGCGTTGAACTTACGGTTGTCCTGTACCATAAGTCCCATTTTGCCGTTGACTTTTAATTTGATTCCGCCCGCCAGGACAAATTCCACCTGCTTTACCGAACCTGTAGAGAATAAAGACATCTTGTCGAATTTTTTCGGAAGCTCCAATGACTTGCCGTCAATAAATACCTGTGTGACAGCGCCGGTCGGGATAAAAATGGTTCCACTTTGACTTTTTACGTCAACGGCATCAACAAATTCAAGCTTACAGTTCAATTCAAATTCATTGGCGTTAAGCGGTTGTATCGTTTGTTCAAGGTGTCCTTGAATTCCTCCCGCAACTATTTCCGCAGAAATGGAAACTCCCTTCTTGCTTATATCTTTCCGGGTTATCTTCCAGTTGCGGTTGCTGATACATGCCCAGTTACTTCCATGGTAAGTTTGTATCATAAATTCGGCTTCCCCTATGGAAAATGAACCGTTGGAAGACACTTTTACTGCATCCGGCAGTTTTTGCCCCGTCAATGAACTTCCAGCAAGCAGTATTCCTGCCGACAATGCACCTATTAGTTTTTTCAAAATATAAACTCCCTTTGTTTTTTATATGGTATTGTTTAATTCAATTGACAAGTGTTATTTAATCTCCACTTGCGCTCATCCAGAAGTATCCGTCGGCGCTTAAATAGTTTTCCGGCACACTGCTGAAGCGACGCGCTTCCACATGCCAGTCGGCAAATAATACATTTATCCCCGAATGGTTCACATGTCGCAATTGTCCTTCACCGGAAAGCAGATCACTTCTTCGTTCAGCAGCAGGATTCGGCCATGAAGCAAAGCGGTCCATATCAAATACGGCGGAGCGTTGGCTGGGGCGTTTTATGCGGCTGATTCTTATCTGCGGGGGAGCTCCATCACGCCCTGAGGTGAAACCACGTACGCCTGGCTGTGCGCTTATGTTAATACCATAGTGCCGTGTGCTTTTTGTCAGATCATATTTTTCAACTGAAGCCGGACATGCAAAGGGGCCTTTGGGAATGCGTATGCTGCTTGATTCTCTTTTGCAAAATACATAATCGGCCATGGGAGTGGTGGGAGAATATAATGAACAATACAGCACATCCTGCCATTTCCCGGACGTGCCGCCCATATTGCCGTTGTCTGACATTACAAACCCATTGTTCTGGTCAATATACATTGCCATATACGTGCCGATCTGCTTGAGATTACTGGTGCATTTTATGTCTTTTGCTTTATCCCGTGCGCTGTTCAGTGCCGGCAGCAACATAGCGGCAAGAATAGCGATGATGGCTATCACTACCAGGAGTTCGATGAGTGTGAATTTCTGTTTCATTTTGCCTTTTCCTTTTTATTGTTAATGGTTGACTGCTAAATTGTTATTCTTAAAAACCATGGTCGAATCGCCGAAATCTATTTCGGTTACTCTAACGATGGATGTTTCCTTTTCCGTTCTGCCGCCGTTTATACGTTCCAGCAGCTTGGCTCCGGCGAGCCGGGCGGATTCTTCTGGTTTGCTGACCGTAGTGGTTATTCTCGGACGGGAATTCAGTGCTATATCAAGTCCGCCGCAACCGATGATGCTGACATCTTCAGGGATTTTGATGCCCAGTTTTTCCGCCACCCGGATAATTCCTGCGGCAACCATATCACTGCCGCAATAAATGGCGCTGGGCTGTAAGTCGCTGCAAAAAATCCGGTATCCAGCCTGAATACCCAAGTCAAAAATGATTTCTTTAACTTCGATAAAACTCTTGTCGTCTGCGTTGACGCCGTATTGTTTCATTGTTTTTCTGTAACCGGCTTTTTGTTTTGCGGAATATTGACTTCCTGCCGGTCCAGTTACGCATACAATATCCCTGTGTCCCATGTCCAGTAGATGGCGTGTGGACACCGCCGCGCGCTCTTCGTCGTTGTGTACTACCATGTCAAGCTCTCCGTCAACCAGCCGGACGTCTTTGTCCAGACTGCCGATGAGTACCACCGGTACACCTTGCGCTTCAAAAGCTTTTGCCATGTCGTAAGAATTATTTCCGCATAAAATCAGACCGCAGAAATCCAGATCATATGAGTTTATATCAAAAGTTGCGCTGTTTGCCTGTTGGAAAATCAACCCGAAGCCCTCTGCACGGAACTGCTCCTCTAGAAATCCCAATATCTGATGCCAGTAAAACGGAGCTGATTTGATATTGCAGAACGTAACACAGATTTTACGGTTCGGCAATGGCGCGGTACGCGCTTCCGGATCGGCAACAAAGGTACCGCGGCGCGGATGACGTAACAATATTTTTTCTTTGACCAGCTGCTTAAGTCCATTTTCTATTGTGATTGAACTTAAATTAAGAATCTTCTGCAACTCACGCGAAGTCGGAATGCGTTCGCCAACTCTAAGCGTATGGTTTTCAATAAGATGCCGGATGTTGTCAGCTATCTGGACGTAAAGTGGAGCTGACTGCCCTTTAAAATGCTCCAGTTTAAAACCTTTCCAATCCATTTGTCTCTCCGCTAATACACTTTACTTTCTGTATATGTAAATTATATTGTATCGTATATACATTGTCAATACAATTAATTTAAAAACAGATTATTTTATATAAAATAGATACATTAAAATTGAATATATTTTACGTTTCAACATATTGCTAAATCGGTGTTCAGCACATATATTCAGTTCAAGTAAAAGAGAATCAACGCTACAAATCCATGGGGAAAAATGAATAACAGTCATGACGTATGGCGCGGATCTTTTTGCATCGAGGTCAGCCCGATACCTAATACTATTGTGATCTTCGGCGCGTCCGGAGACCTGACGCATCGTAAACTTCTGCCCGCGCTGTTCCACTTATACAGGAAAAAGTTGTTGCATGAGAACTCTATAATTGTCGGTTGCGCACGGACGCCCATGACCGATGAGGAATTTAAAGACAAAGTTACCGAACGTCTCGCCGGCGTCGCCGCGAAGTTTTCAGAGGAATTCACATCATTTATCGATAAAGTGTTCTATCACACCGGACACTATGACGATCCTAATACCTATGCGGAACTGGCGTTGAAGCTGTGTAAGTTGGAAAAGCAACGTTGTCCCGACGCCTGCCGGGTATATTATCTTTCCACTCCCTCCAACATTTATATAGACATAGTCAGTCTGCTCGGAGAAGCGGGCTTGACTCATGAATCATCATCCGGTATGCCCTGGCGCCATGTGGTTATAGAAAAACCTTTCGGTCATGACCTGAAAAGCGCGGAAATAATAGATCGTCAATTACACAAAACTTTGCGCGAAAGTCAAATATACCGCATAGATCATTATCTGGGCAAAGAAACTGTACAGAATATAATGATGATGCGCTTCGCTAATATCATTTTTGAACCGATATGGAATAATCATTACATCAGTAATGTGCAGATAACCGCCGCGGAATCCATCGGCGTGGAGCATCGTGCCGGATATTATGAACAATCAGGACTGCTTCGCGATATGTTCCAGAATCATATGCTGGAAATGCTTTCGCTGGTGGCTATGGAAGCCCCGGCGTCATTTGAGGCCAACGCGGTCAGAAATGAAAAACTTAAACTGATCCAGTCGATCAGACCATTTACCCCGGCGTCGGTGAAAAATGACTTTATCCGGGGGCAGTACGGTGCGGGCAAAGTCTACAGTGAGGATGTCCCCGCATACCGCGCTGAGGAAAATGTCGCCCCTGAATCAATGATAGAAACCTATGCCTGCGGACGTTTTTTTATCGACAACTGGCGTTGGCGCGGAGTACCTTTTTATATACGCTCCGGCAAACGTCTCGCGAACCGTACCAGCGAAATAGCCATAACTTTCAAGCAAGTTCCGCATTCGATATTCAACCCTATACGTCCGGAGGACTTATCCCCTAACCAGTTAGTATTGAATATCCAGCCGGAAGAGGGTATGGCATTGTCGATTGAAGCCAAACAACCCGGTCCGAAACTGTGCATGGGTACATTGACGATGGATTTTAAATACTCTGAGGTATTCGACTCCACCGCTCTGGGCGCTTATGAACGACTTTTGCTTGACTGCATGCTTGGCGACCAGACTTTATTTATCCGCAATGATATAATCAAAGCATCGTGGGAATTGTTCGAGCCGGTCTTAAATGCCTGGGAGACTCCCGGCACAGATATACCGTTGCACATCTATGAATCTGGCGGACAGGGTCCGGAACAAGCCGACCTGCGCTTTTTCAAGGACGGCTTGCGTTGGCGGAAAATATAAGAAATACTACCTGAATTTCCTGGGATCGATATTCAGCTTGGTAATCTTGTAATGAATGATGCGCTGGGTGGTGTTGAGCAAACGCGCTGCCGCCGCCACATTGCCGCGCTTCATTTTCAAGGCCTCGACAATGAGCTCTCTTTCGTATGAATCCACCATTACATTGAGATCCGCCTGTTTGTCCAGACTTATTACCGATGTGTTGGTAGCCTGTCCGGTCTGTAGGGAAGGAGGCAGATTATAGCCATGAACAACTCCGTCGGTAGAGGTCAGGACGGAACGTTCTATGCAGTTTTCCAGCTCTCTGACATTCCCCGGCCAGTGATATGACATCATCATATTGATCGCCGGAGTAGAGATACGCTTGATGGATTTATTGTATTTTTTACTGTATCTTTCCAGAAAATGTTCCGCCAGAAGCATGATGTCCGACCTTCTGTCTTTAAGCGCCGGCATATGAATGGGGAATACATTAAGACGATAATACAAGTCTTCCCGAAATTGATTTTTCAAAATGCTTTCTTCCAGGTCACGGCTGGTGGCGGCAATGATTCTCACGTCAACATTAAGCTGCTCGTTGCTGCCGACTCGCTCAAACGTCTTTTCCTGAAGAAAACGCAGCAGTTTGACCTGTACCGGCTGGGAAAGATCGCCGATTTCATCCAGAAACAATGTTCCTGTATGCGCCGCTTCCACGCGTCCGACACGCCTGGCGGTGGCGCCGGTAAACGAGCCTTTTTCATGCCCGAACAATTCACTTTCAACGAGGTTTTCCGGTAACGCCGCACAGTTCACCGCGACAAAAGGGCGGCTTTTGCGTTCGCTTGCCTGATGTATAGCTCTAGCCACCAGTTCCTTACCTGTGCCGGAGCCTCCGCGCACCAGTACCGTGGCGGAACTGCCGGCAACCTGCGCTATCATCTGATATATCGCACGCATACTGCTGCAATTGCCGACAATGTTACTGGGACTGAAATTTCTGTCAAGCTCACTTTTAAGCCTGCGGTTTTCTTCCAGCAGTTTCTCTTTTTCCGCAGCTTCAAGAAAAATCACCGCGACTGCGTCTGCCAGAATATTCGCCACCGTTTCAAGCAGGAACAGATTGCGTTCCAGCTCTTCCGGATTGGCATTCTCACGGTCAATGCTGAGGGTGCCTATTACTTCGTCATCGTGTCTTATCGGCACGCATATGAATGATATGTTTCTTGCGCCGCGGCTTTGAGTTCTATCTAAAAATTCAGGGTTTTTCGAGATGTCGGGAATAACCATGGAGGCTCCGCGCAATCCGACTTTGCCTGTAATGCCTTCTCCCAACTGGTATTTGCCGCGTTTTATCTCGGCTTCGGTAAGCCCATGAGAGGCCTCAATATAGAGAGTTTCACCACGCTTCAGCGTAAAAGTTCCGCGCTGAAGTCCCATTTCCAGATACAGGATGTCCAGGACTTCTTTCATTAAAGCGGAGATGTTTTTCTGGTGGACAATTACATGGCTGATCTGATTCAAGACCGCCATTTCCAAATTTTTATTATAACTACTCATGTAATATGCAACCAGTTGTTTTAGCTTCTCTGTATTATATCCGATTCCGGGAACCCGTAAAAGGCTCCCGGAATTGTTCTTGATCTACTGCTTGGCGTTAATATATGAACAACAGTTCAGAATATTTAGCCAGCGGCCATACTGAATCTTCCACCAGTAATTCGAGCGAATCCACGGCCTTGCGCAGTTCAAGCATAGCACTTACGCTTGACTCGGCGCAACCGATTGATTCTTCAAGTTTGCTGGTCGCAGTCGCCGCAGCGTCGATTCCGGCTCCAATCTTCTCAGCCATAGTTTTCTGAGCTTCAACGCCGGTTTTTACGCCAATTGAATTCAGAGAACTGATATTCTGAACAATTTTGCTCTGATAGCCGATGACCGCCGGGAAAATCGCGGTTTTCACGATGTTGAGAGCGGTTTCCGCTTCGATCTGGATAAGCGTTTCATACATTTCCACAAATATTTCGTGGCGTGCCTCCAGTTCTCTTGTAGAAAGCACAGCATACTTTTCGAACAACTTGATGTTCTTATCGGAAACAAAAGCTTTCAGTGCTTCCGGAGTTGAACGCATATTCAGCAGACCACGTGACTCGGCTTCTCTTGCCCAGTTTTCACTGTAGTTGTCGCCATTGAAAAGAATGCGTTTGTGCTTTTTAATAATGGACTGAAGCACTTTCTGCAAGCCTTCATTGAATTTTTCAGGAGAAAGTTTTTCCAGTTCAGTGGAAATCTCATCCATTGCTTCGGCTACGATAGTGTTGAGTACCGTGTTGGGACCCGCGCAGTTCTGACTTGAACCGACGGCGCGGAACTCGAACTTGTTACCGGTGAAGGCAAATGGGCTGGTACGGTTTCGATCAGTTGCGTCCTTAGGCAGAATCGGAATGGTATCAACACCGACTTGCATAGTACCATTAGGCTTGGAGCTCTGAGCACCACCGGCTTCAATCTGTTCAATAATATCATAGAGCTGCTCGCCCAGGAATATGGAAATAATCGCCGGAGGAGCTTCGTTGGCTCCCAGACGATGATCGTTGCCTGCTCCGCTCACGGCAATGCGCAACAGATCGGCATGGGTGTCAACCGCTTTGATGATGGCGGCAAGAACAGTCAGGAAGATAGCGTTCTGATGCGGATTGGTACCCGGCTCAAGCAGGT
>JAFGXT010000388.1 GCA_016936495.1 Victivallales bacterium | reverse complement strand
TGCAAAAAGCAAAATACCTTTACTGTCCAGATAGGCTTTGAGCTTCGGGAAAAAGTCATCCGGAGGGATGATGCTTCCGCCCCAGCCCTGGATCGGTTCAAGTACAAAAGCCGCCACCTGGTTGGTTGTGGATGACTTGATGAATTCGTCGTAAAATTCAATGTAGCGTTCAGTATCCACAGAACCATCGGAACGAGTCCACCAGGGGCGGTAAGGATTAGGATGCGGCACCATATAAAATCCCGGCGCACGGGTTGGACCGCTGAACTTTGTCATCTGAGCTAGACTGATAGCGTGTCCGCTCTTGCCGTGGAAATCCATAAAACAACTTATAAACTCATGCTTGCCGGTGGCGGCGCGGCAGGTACGCAGACCGGCTTCAACGGCAGTGGTACCACTGTCGTAAAGCTGATACCCCTTGAGATCTCCGGGTAATGTCGCCGCCATCTTTTCCAGCAGACGGGTCTTTATTTCGGAAGTGAAGTCATGCGCGTTCATCAGTTTGTGCGCGTAGTGCGCGACCGCTTCGGATACCTTGGGATGGCAATGCCCCAGTGTGGTGACATAAATGCCACTGGAGAAGTCGATGTACTGATTGCCGTCCACATCGCGCAAAGTACATCCTTTGCCCGATTCAAAAGCCACGGGGAACAGTTTCACCTGACCGGAAAGACCTTTGAGGTATTTAGACGCACGCTCGTGCATCGCGTTGCTCTTCGGCCCTGGAATCGTTGAAGAAACAATTTTGGGATACTCTTTGAAATCTACCGCATAATGTTTGGGATCATAACTCATGACTTGTCTCCTTTAAACTTGAAATAAAATGTTAAATAATGTTTTAATTGTTAATTTATAACATTATTATGCCCCACAAACAAAGAAAAGTCAAGAAAAAAACAAAAATATTCTTGAAATAATTATCTATAGATGTTATAATTTAACATCATGAATAAACGACAACAAAAATTATTAGATAAACTGAAACGCCTGGGCAGTCTTTCTTTGGAGGAAGAGGCGGAGGCGTTTAGCGTATCCACCATGACCATCCGCCGGGATATTGCCATGTTCGAGGAACAGGGAATAGCCGTGCGTAGCCAGGGCGGCGCAGTGTCCCGCGTAGCTGATTCGGGTCAACTGCTTATGGAAGGGAATGCCAGCGACGCTCAACGACGCATCGCCAGAAAGACTCTTGAACTGATTCCCGACGCCTGTACCCTGATGCTCAGCACGGGACGAACCACTTTGGAAGTTGCCCGGCAACTGGCGGTATCCGGCAAACGCCTTGCGGTAGTTACTAATTCACTTCAAATCGCCGCCGCGTTGTTTCAGACTCCGGTGCAAGTGATTCTTACCGGAGGCACATTGCGCGCCGATTCGCTTGACCTGGTGGGACCGGTAACTGAAAAAAATCTGGATGAATATTATATTGACATACTTATCACCGGTTGCGATGGCGCAGTGGCGGATGAAGGTTTTTTCACCAAAGATTTAAATCTGGCGGCAATGGAACGCAAATCAGTGGAAAAATCCCGCAAAGTAATAATGGTAACGGAAAGTTCAAAGTTCAACAGTCCGTCCTTTGTGAAATTCGCAGAACCCGGAAACATTTCTACTGTAGTGAGCGATATAAATCTGTCCGATCGCGATTGCGCCTGTCTCCAAAAATCCGGCATAGAAGTAATAAGAACATAATTGACATTACCGCAATGCTGTTTGTATTAATAAAATTTTAAAATGTATTTGCCAAAAAAGGATACAGCAATGAGAACATTTCTGGGCATAGGACTAGGCCCCATACAGACAGGAATATTTGTCGCCGGAGCATACAACGGCGGCTTTGACCGCATCGTGATCGCGGAAGTTGATAAAGCGACGGTTGCCGCCGTTCGCGCCGCCGGAGGAGAAGTTAATATCAACATCGCCGAATCCGACGGAATCCGCCAGGAAAGCTATAAACGGATTGAAATATACGATCCTTCAGAGCCGTACGACCAGCGAAAGCTCATCCAGGCGGCGGCGGATGCCGAAGAATTATCCACCGCGCTTCCAGGCACCGCTTTCTACCGGCATATCGCTCCTTGGCTGTGTGAAGGTTTCGAGTTGGCTCCTGATCGCCGCAGATTCATTTACACGGCTGAAAACGACAACTATGCGGCGGAAAAGCTGGATAAAGCCATCGGCAAAAATTTTCCATGCACTTATTATCTGAATACTGTGGTCGGCAAAATGAGCAAAGCGTTCACGCCGGAAACTGATAACACTCTTGTACCACTGTGTCCAGGATTAAATAAAGGACATCTGGTCGAGGCTTTCAATCATATTTATATCTCATCCGCACCGGAAATAGAAACTCGACAGTGCCATGGCTTACATGCTAAATCCGACCTGCTGCCTTTTGAAGAAGCTAAACTCTACGGACATAACGCGGTGCACTTTCTGCTAGGCTGGGAGGCGGCCAAAGCCGGGCTGACCTATATGAGCGAACTTACCGGACGCATAGATTTAATGGAATACGGAAAAATGGCGTTTGCCGAGGAATCCGGCACAGCACTATGTCGCAAATGGCAGGACGCCGACGCCTTGTTCTCCCCCGCCGAGTTCAGCGCATATATAGACGATTTACTCAAGCGCATGACCAACCCTTATTTGCAGGACGCGGTCGAACGTATCATCCGCGACCTGTCACGCAAATTGGAACTTGAAGACCGGATAGTAGGAACCATCAGATTATGCCTCAACGAACATGTAATTCCCAAACGCTTCATCCACCTCGCCGACGAATGTTTCGGCAGACTAAGATAACAGTCTTAAATAAAAAAGGTTTTTAAATGGAATGCTGGAAAAGAAATCTCATACTTGTATGGTTGGCGCAGTTCCTGGGGTTGGCTGGATTCTGGTTCGCAATCCCCTTTATCCCTTACTATATTCAAACGTTGGGGGTAAGCGATACTATCCAGCTAAACACATGGGTAGCTGCCTTTGCCATCGCCGGCTATACAAGCATCGGGATATCTGCTCCCATATGGGGAGTGATGGCTGATCGCTACGGACGCAAATCAATGCTAATCAGAGCCCACTTATGCAACGCCATAATATTGCCGTTGATGGGATTCGCTCCTAATGTGGCGATACTAGTTTTATTACGTTTTGCCATGGGAATGTTTTCCGGTTCAGTCAGTGCATCACAAGCTCTGATTTCCAGTACCACTCCGCTTGAAAAACGCGGATTTGCCATCGGTACGTTAAGCTCAGCGGTATATTCCGGAACCATGGTCGGTTGCTTCATGGGCGGAACTTTCGCCGACCTGCTGGGTTATCGTATGGCATTCTGGATCTGCGGCTTCATGTTCTTTATAGCCAGCATCTTCATTATTACCGGGGTGAAAGAAGATTTTCAGAAGAAACCTTCCAGCTCTGTCGCTTACAAAAAGAAAAAAGGTAGGTTCTTGGGACTGGACATCCGTCCTTTGAAGCTGGCATGGTTGATTATTCTACTTATTATGGTCATGGGTATTGCCAGAAAATTTGATATTCCATTTTTCCCTCTCCTGGTGCAGGATATCAATGGCTCTATCACAGGAGCCGCTACCTGGACTGGCATAATCTTTGGCATTGTATCATCTGCGGGAGTAATATCCGGACCGATGCTGGGATTACTCGCGGATCGCATTTCCGCTCCCAAAGTGGCTATGGCGTCCGCCCTGATCGCCGGAGTATTTATGGCCGTGCAAGGCTTGGCATTCACTATGCCTGTACTTATTTCAACACGTTTCATAATGGTATTCGCCGCTGGTGGTCTTGATCCGGTATTTCAAACATGGCTGGCAAAGTCTACCCCGGATAAAATCCGCGGAATTATCTTCGGCTGGGCACAGACCGCAAACTGCATTGGTTGGGCGGTCGCCACCGTGCTCTGCGGCAGCATCGCTACATTTGTCGGATTGCGCTGGATATATCTTGTTGGAGGAATAATTTTTCTGCTCCTTATACCCATGATAATCTACGCGTCAAAAAGGCTCAGAGGCGCCCGGAACAATACCGTCAACCTGAACTTGTAATCACGCTAATCTGGGTTCACGGCGGCAACCATCCGGAATTAACCTGTATCTGACAACGATGTAATGGCACTGCGTTACATAAAGCCAAATTTGACAAAATCTCCCAACCAATTGCCATTCTCGAAGAGGAACACGAGCAAACGGACAAGACTTTTAATCGTACAAATGAACAGACAAAATGATGCCTGTCTCAGGCAAACGCCTGTAATACTTACCGTCTGTTGCTTGGCTAATTGCAAGAATTGGAAAAAGATCTGCGTATTCGTATCGCCACGGAAAACTACCTGCTTTTTCCCCTGGCGATGAAACATGAGAATGAGAAAAAATCATAGCTCTCTTTTAGGTTTTGGTTAAAAAAACACCTGAATAAACAGTAATCCGCTAACGATATAACCCGGAGCGGAAAACAAAATTGAAAAGACCCGAGCGCTTTCCAGCACTCCATCATCGGCTTTCAATTGCTCCGGGACTATTTCATTCAGATTTGAATGTACCGAAAAGTAATACTCCACAGCCAACATCAACGGCACTCCGGCGACCAGCCATGAGTCCTTCCCTGCCAGCAGTTGCGGATAATAATACAAACATATCATCAGCAACATGAACATATTGGACGTGAGTTCCACCGCTAATATCCACAGCCTGCCCTTCTGCTTTATCCACAAAATTGCATTGGCAACCAACATCAGCGCATAAATCACCACATATAAAAACATATACCAGGGCACTTACCACCACCTTGCTTATAAAAACTATTCCGCTATATCCTCATTCCAAACGTCAGAATTTTCATCAATATACTTTTTCATCATCGCAATCAGGTCTGGATCATTGACGATACTTACATTCACGCCGCGCGACCGCAAAAACTCCGGTTCTCCGGGAAAATTCACGTCTTCGCCAATTACCACGCGAGGTATCTTATAGAGCGCAATTGCTCCGGAACACATAATACAAGGCGAAAGAGTAGTGTATAATGTGCATTCGCGATAGAATGACGCGGGATGCCGCCCGGCGTTGGAAAGCGTATCAATCTCACCATGCAAAACCGGGTTTCCCAATTGAATACGCCGATTATGCCCGCGAGCAACGATTTTTCCTTGATGAACGAGTACTCCACCGATGGGAATTCCGCCTTCTTTCAATCCCAGAAGAGCCTCTTCGTACGCCGCTTGTAAAAAAACATCCATTTGTCTGCTTCTTTTTATCGTCAGTTTGATAAAATGTTATTCAATCAATTTTACCCAGCTTATACCCTTTGCCAAGAGTAAACAGTCGCTTGACTGATTCGTCCGCGTTAACATGAGAAGCGACGATTTCGCCAACGATCAGCGGACAATTTCCTGGACGGGTGATTTCCACAAGCCTGCATTCAAAGTTCGCCACAGCGTCGGCGAGGATCGGAACATTGACTTTGTCGGCCGGAATAAACTTCAAACCACACCGGACGCCTTTGTCTTCCTTGTGCCCATGTGTCGTTCCGACATAAAGCGTAGCATCCGCCATCTCCACCGACGGATATGCGATAACAAATTCTTTATGCAGCCGGATAAGCTCCAGCGTGTAAGCATTATCATCAATACCAATCAGAAACATCGGCGGTTCATCGGAAGCGATACACACCCAGCCGATCGCCATCAAATTTACGCGTTCCTCAGAATTTTTAGTAATCGCCAAAACCACCTGTTCCGGATATTTCCTTTCCCAAGCCGCTTCAATCTTCGCTGCTTCTTGCATAGCTCGTCCCCATTGATGTGGATTATTTCCCCTGATATTACAAGTACATTTACTATAAACGATCGATTGCCAATTGCAAATCCAATTTATAAGCCGTGTGTAGCCATAAATCATTGCTTGACGCGTCCGCCAAAAGTCATTTTGAGGGGACAAGTTCAATAAATTATAATATTTATTAGCTTTGCAGCTTGAAAATCTCTCATCACGTGCTCTATTAAGCCTTGACTATAAAGGAGTTGTCAAGGAAAAATGATAAGGAAACGAGATTTGCGACAAAGTCGGCTGTTCGACGAGGTGGTCGAGATACTGCACCCCAAGGTGCGGGCGCGATTAGATGCGGACTGGCCG
>JAFGXT010000387.1 GCA_016936495.1 Victivallales bacterium | reverse complement strand
TGCTTGCCGGTTATAATCTTATCTTTGTTGAACTTTTCCTGTACGGAAACAAAAAATTTCTTGTCATCATAAGTACGCCGTCCGCGTTTTTCCGGCTTCGCCCATATCTTGACTTGCTCCAGCAGACGCAACAGCATACCTGTTTTATCCTCACTGGGAGCGCCTACCTTTTTCGCCGCGTCAAGCCAGACACTGAAGTCCTTATAAAAATCATTAAGCATCCCTTCATAAGTAAGTTTGCCTTCTTCTATCTCGTCAAGCCGCGTTTCCATATCTGCGGTAAATCCCACTTGAAATAACTCTGGAAGGGTCTTGACCAGATAATCATTAACCTTGAATCCGAGCTCGGAAGGATGCAATCTGCCGCTTTCCTTGAGTACATACTGTCGATTCTGAATAGTGTTTACTATTGAGGCGTAGGTGGATGGGCGACCGATGCCGTTTGATTCCAGCTCGCGAATCAGCGAGGCTTCGGAGAAGCGCGGCGGCGGCTCGGTAAACTTCTGTTCATTCTGAGCATCGCGTAGAAAACAGGCGTCCCCTTCTTTTAAGTTTTTAAGTATTTCCGGAGTAATAAGATCTTCGTCTTTTTCCACTACCCGGTAGACCTTGAGGAAACCTTGAAACGTTGTAACCGTGGCGGTAGTCCTGAACATATATCTGACATTATCGTTACCGACCGTATCAATCTCCACCGTGGTCTGTGCCTGCTGCGCCGGTGCCATCTGACTGGCGACGAACCGCCGCCAGATAAGCGAATAAAGCTTGAACTGAGCATCATCAAGGAACGCGCGGGCTTTATCCGGGGTCAGGTTCACATCAGTCGGGCGTATGGCTTCATGGGCTTCCTGTGCGCCTGATTTACTTTTGTAAAAGTTTGGTTTATCCGGTATATATTCATTTCCCAACGCGGACGCGATATATGCCCGGCACGATGCCTGAGCCTCTTGAGCGATATTGACCGAGTCCGTTCTCATATAAGTTATCAAACCGGTAACACCGCCGGCGCCAAGATCCATACCCTCATAGAGTTGTTGCGCTATCTGCATCGTGCGGTTGGCGGAAAAGCCGATAGTGCTGCTTGCCGCCTGCTGCATGGTACTGGTAATGAATGGCGGTGAAGCATAACGCTTCTTTGGCGTGAAATTGACCGAAGAGACTTGATATGAACCGCTCTTTATAGCAGTAAGAATCTTTGCCGCGTCGGCTTCATTGTTCACTACGGCTTTTTCACCGTTGATACGTGCCAGACGAGACTCGAACACCTGTTCCTGTCCATTCTGCTCCGGGCTCAGTTTAATGATAAAATTCCAATATTCTTCGGGAATAAATGCCTGTATTTCCCGTTCCCGTTCAACCACCAGGCGCAGAGCCACCGATTGCACCCGACCGGCACTGACCCCCTTTTCCAACTGAGACCATAGCAACGGACTGATCTGATAGCCCACCAGGCGATCAAGAATACGTCTTGCCTGTTGGGAGTTGACCAGATTCATGTTCAACTCACCTGCGTGATCAAAGGCTTTGGAAATGGCGGATTTGGTTATTTCATGAAAAGTAACCCGGTGAAATCCGGCTTTGGTCTTATCCTTGAGCATTTCAAAAAGATGCCAGGCGATAGCTTCCCCTTCGCGGTCAGGGTCCGGCGCCAGATATATGGCGTCAGATTTTTTCGCGGCTGTGCTGAGTTCTTTAATTATCTTGGCGCGACTTTTACTTTCGACATAATTCGGTTTGAAATCATTTTTTATATCCACTCCGAAAGAATGTTCGGGAAGATCTCTGATATGTCCCATTGACGCAAAGATTTGAAAATCCCTGCCTAACATTTTCCCGATTGTCCGCGCTTTTGCCGGAGACTCGACTATAACCAGTTTAGAACTCATTTTTATCCTGAATTTATTATTGTTAGCATTGGGACGAAATATATAATTGACCGCCGCCAGAGTATTTTAGTTCTATCCATCACCATATGTCCACCTTGCGGTCATGAAAATGACAAATGTACTTATTTTGGAGTGATATGGCTCAAGTTTCAAGTCCGATGTCAATTTTTTTCGCAAAAAACATCATAATTTGCAAAATGACGCGTCCGCCAAAAGTCTCGGCTGCAATATTTTTTCTTTCGCATCGCTTTGCCCGCTCAGAAAAAAATATTGCGGACATGTCAAACTATAGCGAATTACAATGCGTTGCAGGTAAATACATTTTCAGCGTTCCATCGCGGGATTGCGTCCCGGCACTGCCGGTTGAGTTTTATATAAGGCCGACGTTCGGCTGCAGCGCGGCTTTTTTTCTTTTTTTTGATTTTTATCATTTCCGTCAAATCTGATAACCGAAAAACATTTTTTATGTTTTTTTTGAAGATAAGCTTGAATATCCAGATTTTTCCACAATATTATGAGCTCACAATTGAAAAATGTGTTACCGGTGGCGGGATAGCTCAGTCGGTAGAGCAGAGGACTGAAAATCCTTGTGTCGCCAGTTCGATTCTGGCTCTTGCCACCATTTTTTCGCATTTTGATTTGTGCTGACATCTTTTCTTATTGGCGGGGTAGCTCAGTCGGTAGAGCAGAGGACTGAAAATCCTTGTGTCACCAGTTCGATTCTGGTCCTTGCCACCATTTTTTTTTCTTTGCATCCAGAAACGTCGCTATGGCGTTTTTGTTTGTATCCAATTGCACCAAAGGCGTTTGCATGATTGTGTCTGCAATGGAGAAACATCGCGGCAATTCTTTTATCATTATGCGACTCAATCCGCAATTCAGATACATCTATACTGCAAACTCTATCCGGTTGGTGGTCATATCAGCGGATATTGTTAGTGTATATGTCCAGTACGATATCTGAGGCGCGCCGGGCTTCTTGACCGGAGACAGCAGGTTCCCGGTCGGAGCGTACTGCGTCGATGAAATCGCGGATAATCAATTCGTGTCCGGCGGTGGCATGAACCGCCGCGCTTGACGCTGCACTGTGTATTTCAAGATCAGATTCGACCCGCGGCGGTTCCACTCCGTCAATATTCCATTCGGCAATACTGTCGTTTTTTAGCAGAATATTACCTTTGTCGGTATAAATACGCATTTCCGCCGGATAACCGGGGGAGATACAAGTGGACGCGGTGATCGTGGCGATCATTCCATCAGCATAGCGGAGAATAGCGACGCCATGGTCTTCCGCTTCCATATTGTGCATAAAAGTTCCCAGCATACTGACGGTCTTTACGGGAGTGCCGAAAAACCATCCGAGCAGATCCATATCATGCGCCGCCTGCTGGATGAAAGCTCCGCCGCCATCAATATCCCAGGTACCGCGATATGGCGCCGAATCATAATATGCCTGAGTACGAAAATATTTTATATCCAGTTCGACCGCGAACACTTTGCCGGCTACGCCGCGCTCCAATAGAAACTTCATCGCACAGTTATGTGGATACATTCGTTTTTGATAAGCGACGGCAAGTTTGACACCGCAACGTTCGCAAGTCGCAATCATATCATCCATAGCGCCATAAGAGACTTCCAGGCATTTTTCTGACAGCACATGTTTGCCCAATTCTGCCGCCTCTATGGCGTAATCGCGATGCATACCATTAGGAACCGCAAGGATAACCGCATCGTAATCCATATCGACCTGATACAATTCGCGTCTGATGGGAAGATCACCGGGAGCTCCGCGCGGTCGCCTGTTGCCGCGGGAAATACACGCGACGATTTCCGCATCGGGAATATTGCCGATCGCTTTCACATAAGATTGCGCGATATTACCGGTTCCGACTATCACAAATTTGAAATTATCGCTCATTGATTTCCCTTGCGTTATTATATCCGGTACATAAAATAACGCCGACTGCGGGATTTTTCAAATCATATGTCTGATGACCTCAACTCCGGCAGGCGCGACGACGTCAAACTCCAGTTCGCCTTTATCGCGATTGAATGACACCTTCAGTTTGCCTTGGGGAATGTTCAAGGTCAGACTTCCGTGCGTCAAGGTCTCTGGTATACGTGGAGCGAATGCGATTTCCTTCCATCCGGGACTTGCGGGGGTTAAGCCGAATATCTCCGCGCAAAGCATATATACCGGAGCTGATGCCCAGGGATGACACAAGCTGGTGTTCCATTTCTGTTCCACGCCCCATGCTTCCATGCAGGTAGTGGCGCCGTCGTTGAGCATAGTTTGCCATGAATGCAGGTCATTGCAAGTCATAAGTTCATAAGCCAGTGCGTGCCGATTATAGTTACATAATCCTTTCAATACAAAAAACGCGAAATATACTCCGCAACAGATACGTTTTTTGCGGATAAGCTCTATTACCGGTTCCGCCTCGGCAAGAGTAAGCATGTTGAACATCAGCGCCAGTGCGTTAGGATGCAGGGATATATGTTCAGACGCCGCGGTGTCGACAAAGCCTTGCGGACGCAGAAAATATTTTTTGACGGTAAGCTTGAGAGCGTTTGCTTTTGCTGTAAGTCGTTCCGCCTCTAGCGTATTGCCTGCGGCGGCGAGCAGGTCAGCCGTCGCTATAAGCGTACCGTAATAGTATATATTCAACAACGAATTCATTCCCTGTTGAGGAACATTGCCGCCCATTAATCCGGGATCGTCATAGCCGTCACGCAGATTGGGTGGCCAATCCACCATAAACGGTTTGCCGGTAAAATCAGCGAGCAGTCCGGCATGATTCTCCCAGGCGCTGAAGTAATTGAGGACGCCATCTGCCACCGGAAGCATCTTTTTGACGAAATCAACATCTCCGCTCCATTTGTAATATTCCAGCAACAAGGGAGTCCACAAGAGCGAATAATCGGCAATTTCCTGTTCGAACGCGCCCGGAGCCACAGCCATAAGCCCGGAGCGGAGTTCGGCGGAAAGTGCGAAATCCTCCAGGACTTTACGCAGCATGCGGCTGTCTCCGGTTAAATACAGATGTGACAATCCAGTAACAAAGGCATCGCCCAGGTATGCGCCTTTTTCGCGGCTCATGCAATCCAGGTATGAATCCTGAGTGCCAAGCTTTACCGCCAGAGCACAAATATCCCATATTTTTTCCGCCACCGGATCGGAAAGCGATATTTTCACATCTCCAGCAAATGGATAATGCCGTTCGTTGACCCATATATCAGACAGGGACAGCTCGTCAGGCAAGCCGAGCAGTTCAACATAACGAAAAGCCTTGTAATCAAAGAATTCAACAATATCAGGTTGCGCTCCTGAAAGAGTTGCGAATTCCTGATATTCGCAATTGGCGCGCATTTTATAAAGGGCACGTCCGTTTGTGTCAAGCTCCTCGGCATGGCGCACTTCCACCACTTGTCCGGATTCGCCACACGCACAAAACGCGGTACAGCCCACAACCTCACGTCCAAAATCCACCAGATAATCACCAGGGGCAATCTGCCTGATTTCCAAGGGTTTAACTTGATTCCACTCCAGTAGTGCGGTATTCTGCCTGATCAGAACATGCGGATAATCACCAACGGCTACGGCATTGTTCCAACCGTGATCGTCAAAGCCGCAATTACGCCATCCGGCAGGAATTTGACGCATATCAATATCTTCGGCAAATTGTGTGTCATAGCCAAATTTGCGTTCAGAATTATATGCCTCGCAATCAATGCAACGCCATGAGGCGTCAGAAGGAACCGTCATATTGTCCCCGGACGCAAAACGTATCTTAAGCTCAAGTTTAAGTCCAGCCAGACCATCAGCGCTATTCCATACCCGGTTAACCAGTCCCTGATAATAGCAATGCACCGCGATACAATTCACGCCGGAGCGCAAAAAACGGCTGACGTCCACTTCCGCAAAAAAATAATGGAAGGGATATCCCGGAGCCGGTCCCGCCACCACAAATTCACCGTTGATATATATTTTACAATAGTCATCGGCGGTGAAAAACAATTCAGCTTCCGTTACTGAATCTACTTCAAGCTCAAATTCCCGCCGAAAAAAACTGTGAACATTCTGAGGTTTGTCCCCGCCGGAAAAACTTTCCGGCTTTATCCATACCGATGCGTCTCCGGAGTAGAAATTTTTATTCATTTTATACTCATGAACTTTTTATATGCGGCATCCCATGCGGAACGTGCGGAGGCATCCGGCTCAAAACGTTCAAGTCCAAAAGATTTTTTCACAATCTCACGCCCTTCGGCTACAGATTTTATATCGCCGTTGGCAATTGCCTGTCCCATTATATTGCCGATGGAAGTGGCTTCCACCGGACCTGCCACCACCGGAATACCTATGGCGTCAGCCGCCAACTGCATGAGGAATTTGTCCTTGGTGCCGCCGCCAACGATATTCAGACAAGCATAGTTATGTCCAAGAATATTCTGGAGATTTTCAAGTTTTTCACGGAAGCATAGAGCCAATGAATCATAAATACATCTGGATATTTCTGCATCGGAAAGTGAATCACCCTGACCACTCGCCGCGCATGCCTCAACCACACGTCCGGGAATATCTCCGGGAGCCGCAAAACGACCGTCATTGGGGTTGACCAGATATTTGAGCGGTTCGGAAAGTTTCGCCATATTCTCGATTTCCGGGAAACCAAGCTTTTTTCCGGCCTCGTTCCAGACGCGTTTAGTCTCCTGAAACAACCAGGTCCCCATGATATTAGTAAGGAAGCGAATGGTTTTCTCCAAGCCGCCTTCATTGGTGAGCGGAGCCAGTCTGGCGCTCTCGGAAATAAAAGGTTTATCCAGCTCCGCGCCCAGCAGAGCCCAGGTGCCGCAACTGATATACGCCCAATCTCCCTGGGTGGGAGCGGGTACTGACGCCACCGCTGAGGCGGTGTCATGCGCACCGATCTTGACCACAGGAATCGCGCCGCAGCCGAGTTCTTCCTGAAGCTCTTTGCGTAGCACTCCCGCGCTGGTACAGGGCTGAACGATTTCCGGGAAAATGCTTTCCGGTAGTCCCAGCTTGCGGATAAGTTCAAAATCCCAATCTCCTGATTCCGCGTTAAGCAGATTGCTGGTGGATGCCTCGGTATACTCGCAAGTCATAGCGTCGCAAAGCATGTAAGTCATCGCATCGGGAATCATCAATAAAGTGGCGCCGTCAAAATCTTCCGGATGCGCTTTTTTGTGCGCGTAAAGCTGATAAAGCGTATTCAACTGCATCATTTGAATACCGGCGCGTTTGTAAATATCCTGTTCGGAAATGATGCTGAATATTTCCTGAGGAATATTATCGGTACGTGAATCGCGATAATGATATGGCAACCGCGCCGGGGTGCCGTCCTGCTTGAACAGGACATAGTCAACGCCCCAGGTGTCAATGGCGATACTGCTGATTTCCACGCCACTTTCCAGTGCTTTTTTTATACCTTTTTTTATCTCGGCGACCTGAGAATCAAAATCCCAGAACAATTCACCGTTTATTTCTTTGGGCCCGTTGGCGAAACGATGGATCTCGCTGAGTTCGAGTCTGCCATCATCGAGTTTACCAATAATGCCGCGTCCGCTGGACGCGCCGAAGTCAAATGCCAAATAATATTTGCTTGTCATAATTCCACTCTCCACTTATATTAACAAAAAATTAAAGTTCTATTTTATACGCCGCAGTAATAACACCGCGTTGGCGGCAATACCTTCCTCGCGTCCGCAAAAGCCCAGTTTTTCAGTAGTCGTAGCTTTGACCGATACCTGTTCAATATTGCAGTTGAATGCATCCGCCAGATTACGGCGCATCTGCATAATATGCCCGGCAAGCCTGGGTTTCTCCGCCATAATGGTCAGATCCAGATTATTAAGTTCCCAGTCGCACAGGGAGGAGGAAGCAAGAATATGTTTGAGCAGCAACATGCTGTCGGCGTTTTTATATTGCGCGTCGGTATCGGGAAACCAGTGACCTATATCACCGAGCGCGAGAGCGCCCAGCACGGCATCAGCCACGGCATGCAGAGCCACATCCGCATCGCTGTGCCCGTACAGTCCCTTATCGTGCGGAATCTTCATCCCGCACAGTATAAGCTCACGCCCTTCGCGCAGCTCGTGTACGTCATAACCTTGACCAATACGAAACATGCAAAATCCTTCAAATTATTTCAAAATCTTACAATTTGTCATTACAATACACTGCCGTATATAGATTTAAAGTCCCTAAAGCAGGAAAAGCCTGATTTTCAGAGATAGGGATTGTAGCATTAATTTGATTTCTGACATTGACATGATTGCAAATAACGTTATATTATATAACGTTATTCATTTTTTTGAGATTTTAAGAGGATTGGCAATGAAGTGTAATATAGATTTGCAGAACCGTTATTTCGAATATCAGTTACTGGAGCATGTGGAGAAAACTCCGCGGCTTACCGCGCGGATAGCCACGGCTAAGCTTGGGTGCAGTATTCGCCTTACTCATGCTTTGTTGAAGAAAATGGTTGAGCGTGGGTCTTTACACGTTAAGAAGATCAACTCGCGGCGCTGGGATTATTATCTTACGCCACAAGGCGTTGCGGAAAAAGCCCGGCTGACTTATGAATTCATAAATTTTTCCATGCATTTTTATCAGGAAGCGCGTAAGAGCAGTTCGCAGTTGTGTCGAAATCTGAAAGAAAACGGGATTAACCGGATATCGATTTTCGGAGCGGGTGATCTGGCTGAGATCGTATATCTTGGCATAAAAGAATGGGGGCTGGAGCTAGTCGAGGTTTACGACGATCACGCAACGGAATTTATTGGACGCAAAGTGAAGCCTGAGAGTGAAATCACCAATGCCAGAGTAAAAGACGTAATCGATTGCACTTATGACCCCCGGAATCCCATGGCTACAGGTCATACTCCGGATTGCGAAGACGCTTCGATAATTTTCTACAGTATTTTTGATCAAACCGGATAAAAGAAATGAAAAAAACATTCATTTACAGCATATATGCAAAGGCGCTTTATCGTCTATGATTGAGAAAGTAAAAGTACTTATAGGCAGAGCCGCGGCTCATAATGGCTTGCGGGTATATGGCGCAAATACCATATGGCTCTTTACCGAAAAATTCTTCCGCATGCTATTGGGATTCACCGTCGGCATATACGTAGCGCGACAGCTTGGACCGGCGCAGTACGGACTGCTCAACTACGCCATCAGTTTTGTCGGCATCTTTTCTCTGGTAATGAATCTGGGGCTTGATTCCATCGTGGTGCGGGAGCTGGTCAAAACGCCGGACAACCGGGACAAGTTGCTGGGTAGCGCATTCATGCTTAAGCTGGGCGGGTTCGGTATTATGCTTATAGGCATAATCATCTCAATCATGATTTCCGGCGGTGATCCTCATGGCAATATTATTGTTGCCGTTATTGCCGCGGGTTACATTTTTCAGACCTTTCAGGTATTGGATTTTTATTATCAGGCGGAGGTCAAGAGTAAATATATTGCCCTCTCGCAGATCATTGCATTGGTGATTGTTTCAGGATTCAGATTTTACTTTGCCTGGAAGCTTTACCCTTTGGTTTATTTTGCCGCTTTGGAATCATTGTTTATGCTGATTTCCTTTTCTTTATACGCGGTATTTTACACGACCTGCGGACACAATATATTCGCCTGGAAGCCAGATCGTCCTACCACAATAGCCTTGCTCAAAGACTCCTGGCCGCTGTTTATCAGCGGTGCCGCGGGCATGATATATATGCGAATCGATCAGGTCATGATAAAACAGATGCTCGGCGACGCGGAAGTCGGATATTATGCCGTCGCGGTAAGACTGGTCGAGCTATGGTATTTCCTGCCCATGATTATCTGCTCATCACTGTTCCCGTCTATCATCAGAGCCAGAAATATATCTGAAGAGCATTACCACCACCGGCTTCAAATGCTTTTCTCTTTTATGTTCTGGATGGCAGTAGCTATCGCGTTAGGGGCTACATTCACAGGAAAATATATAATAACCTGGCTTTACGGAGCCGAATATATTAATTCAATACCTGTTCTTGTTATTTATGTATGGGCAACAATTTTTGTTTTTTATGGTGTTGCCGCAGGAAAATGGTTAGTTAATGAAGGGTTGCAACGCTATAGTTTATATCTTAGCTTATTAGGATGTATTTTTAATGTTACTTTAAACATTATTTTTATTCGCTGGTTTAAACTTTATGGAGCGGCTATTGCTACATTAATATCTTACTCATTAGCAACTTATTTTGGTTATTTTTTATTTAAAAAGACAAGAACGTTATTTACATATTTTAATAATTCATTTAAATACATTAAATTCATTGTCAAGGAAATGATTTTATGATTAGAGTATTAAAGAGTTCAACGAAAAGACTAATTCGGAGAGGATTTGAGCTATTTGGTTTTGAAAAATATTCTCATCCATCTCTTCATGGTTTGGACCAAAAAATAATGAAATATTTGCCTGAACACTCTGGTGTGTTTATTGAAGTTGGTGCAAATAATGGCTATTCTCAAAGTAACACATATTATCTTGAGCGCTTTAAAAAATGGAAAGGAATTTTAATAGAACCAATTCCCGACCTTTATAAAGAATGCTTAAAAGAAAGGAAAAACTCAAAAGTATTTAATTGTGCGCTTGTTGCAGATGATTATGAAAAAGATTATGTAGAAATTCATAGTGCAAGTTTAATGTCAGTAATTGCCGGTTCCGTTGAAAATGAAATAGAATATTTGCAAAAAGCGAAAAAAACGGAAAAAAAGTTAACACCTAAAGTAATAATTGTTTTGGCGAGAACTTTAACTTCTATTCTGGAAGAGTGCAATGTAGAAAAAATAAACTTTTTTTCATTAGATGTAGAAGGATATGAATTACAAGTTTTAAAAGGGTTGGATTTTAATAAATTCAGTCCAGATTACATTTTAATAGAGGTGAATGATTTTAATAATCCAGAAATAATTAAAGCATATATGGCAGAGAAAAATTATACTTTAGTAACACAGTTATCCAGTGAAGATATACTTTTCAGGAGTAATCGCATAGTATAGTGTTTTAATTTATATCAAAAATGGAATTCTTATGATAAAAAAATTAAAAAAAGTTTTTTCCTTTATAAAAAAGATAGATTCTTTATATTCAATATATACAAATATTTTTTTGAGAAAATATTTAAT
>JAFGXT010000386.1 GCA_016936495.1 Victivallales bacterium | reverse complement strand
TTAAAAAAATATTCATCGACGGCGGATTACCCATTTTCATGGTCGGAGATCCTAAACAGGCCATCTACGGCTTCCGTGGCGGCGATATTTTCACCTACATCGCTGCCAGAAATGAAGCGCGTGAACGCAAGGGCGCCGAATACTCTCTGTCGCGCAACTGGAGATCCACTCCGGCAATGGTCGAAAGCATTAATAAACTCTTCGGCAGACTCCCGGATCCTTTTCTTAATGAACGGATAAGCTTTCAGCCGGGAACCGGCGTGAATGAGCCTTTTGACCCCTTGACGCAGCTCGCGGTGAATGGTATGCCTGATTCCGAGCCGCTGAAAGTCATACGCGTCGATGCAGATCATGAGATTACCAACGCCAACGATATGACACAGGCTTGTTGCGGCATGACCAGCATGAAGATATTGGATATGCTTAATGATAATTCGCTGTCCGTACCTGACGGCTCCGGCGCGGTGCGCAAGCTCTTGCCCCGCGATTTCGCCATACTTGTAAATTCCCATTTTCAGGCGCGGGAACTGCAACCTTATCTGCACGAACTGAATATCCCTTGCGTACTTCAGAATACAGGCAGTGTATTTGACTCCACTGAGGCGGAACAGCTCGAACTCTTTTTGCGTGCTGTGGCGGATTGCAAAAACCTGCGCCTTGTCCGGGGCGCGTTAACCGTGGATATGATTGCCCTTGATGCCGCAGCACTGACGGCGGAAAGCGACAATCATATCGACTACTGGCTTGAGTTTTTCAGAACTCTTAACCGTATATGGGAAACGGAATCTTTTATCGAGATGTTTAACTGCTTTATGAACAAAGCTGATGTGCGCCGTAAGCTCCTTGGGCAAATCAACGGCGAACGTAAACTGTGCAATACCCTCCATTTGGCGGAACTCCTCCATCAGTACGAGGCGTCTGGACAACTCGGCGTGTTCGGATTGATAAACTGGCTCGAAAAACAACGTAATCCTGTTACCCGTGATGATCGCGATGAGTTTGAAATACGTCTGGAATCCGACCGCAACGCGGTTACTGTTATGACTATTCACAAAAGTAAAGGACTTGAATTTCCTGTCGTATTATGTCCTTTTCTGTGGGAAAAAACCGCCCTGCCGACTAAAAAAAACGATGCCTCGCCTGCGTTGGTATACTTTCATGACGCAGACGGTAAACCCATTATAGACCTTTCCGGAAACCCCGATAATTTGCGCAACTGTCAGTATGAAGTGCTTCAGGAACTCATGCGCCTGGCATATGTCGCGGTAACCCGTTCCCGTTACCGCTGCTATCTGATCGGCGGCGACTTCAAAAGCAGACCCACTTCCGCCTGGGCATATCTTTTCAATCATTGCAGATGTTTGAATGCGCTTGGGGATACGCGCTACCCGGACCCCCCCGAAGGACTGGACATTCCTGACGCCTGGCAGGAAAAGGGTCAGGCGTTTTCCAAAGAACTTAAATATTCCTTTACCTGCGAAGAACCGGAATTGTTTTTGCGCCGTTTTACGGGCAATGTCAATCGGGACTGGAAGATCACCAGTTTTTCCGGTTTGGCTCCTCATGCGTCCGCCGATTCAATCATCCGAGATTGCGATCAGAGCGATGAAGACGGCATGACCTTCCGCCGGAGCATTTCGCCTGAGTTCAGCAATGAACTGTCTATCTTTAACTTTCCGGCCGGCGCCAGAACCGGGTCATGCTGGCATGAAATATTTGAGGAACTTGATTTTACTTTGGGATATACTGCGATACGGGAAATGGTCGAAATTAAATTGGACAAGTACGGATTGGCGTCAGGCTCTCCCTGTGTCGCTGAAAAGAAATATACCATTGTCTCAGATATGGTCTCAAACGTGCTCAATACTCCTCTGGACGGCTTTAAACTTGCCGATATTCCCGTTCGCGACCGCCTGACGGAAATGGAATTTAACTTCATGCTTAAAAAAGCCTTTTCCACTACCAGGCTTGCCGCGTTACTCCAGGATTACGCCCGTGAACATTTTAACGCTGAGAGTTTTGGTGATTGGAATATTCTAGTGAATGGCGGTTTTATGATGGGCTTTATCGATATGCTTTTCCGTGTCGGAAACAAATATTATATCGTGGATTGGAAGTCCAACCGGCTTAACGGCAATGCTGTTTCTTTTGATTCAGACGGATTGCGGGCGGAAATGGGACGGCATTTTTATTTCCTGCAATATCTCATTTACATGGTGGCGTTGAATAAATTTTTACGTTCACGCCTGAGGGACAGCTATGATTACGAATCCCATTTCGGCGGCGTTTATTATTTCTTCCTGCGCGGCGTTGATCCGTCAGTGCCCGGACGCGGAGTGTTCTATGAACGCCCTCCGCTTGAATTGGTCAACGCGCTTGAACAGGCGCTGGGAGAGGATGACGAATGAGTATACAAATTGAAGATATAAAAGCACTCAAAAATCGTGAGGCGTTTCAGGATATAGACCTGCAATTCGCCGCATTCATACATGCTCTTGCAGACGCTGGCGGTGCTGAATTGTTTCTTGCCGCAGCGCTTGCCAGCTATGCGGTCAGGGGCTCGCATGTCTGTGTCAGATTGGACAGTTTTGCCGGTAGAATATTTCCGGAATATTCTGCCGACCGCTTCGGCTTTGATGATTATGAAAGACTTACGCTCCGCTGCCCCGATATTGATGCCTGGCTGGCGGTGCTGCGTGATTCTGATTGTGCCGGAGTCATAAGCGCGCCGGAAGATGACCGCCGCACTCCCCTGATTCTGGACGAGCACAATCGTCTTTATCTGAACCGTTATTGGAGCTATGAAAATGAGCTGGCACAGCAGATTTTCGCGCGCTGTACCACCGCATTCGAGCCGCCTGAACTACCTCCCGGAAGTATCTGTTCCATTTCACGTTTGTTTCATCATGCAGATCCTGCCAGCGTAGACTGGCAGCAAGTGGCGGTTTTTGCCGCTATGCGTAATCCTTTTTCGGTCATAACTGGAGGTCCCGGTACTGGCAAGACCACGGTCGCCGCCGCGATCATCGCCCTGACTTTACAGCTTAAGCCTGACAGCCGTATCAGCCTTTGCGCCCCTACCGGCAAAGCTCAGGCACGCCTCAGGGAAGCCGTTCTCGGCGAACTTGATAATCTTAATTGTTCTGCTGATATAAAAAAAATGATAGCTCAGCTCAAGGCTTCCACCATTCATTCACTGCTCAAACCGCTGCATAATTCACCGGAATTCAGGCATAATGCCGAGAATCCGCTGGGAATGGATCTGATTATCGTCGATGAGGCTTCCATGGTGTCGCTGCCGGTGATGATACGTCTGTTTCGCGCCATCCCTCCACGGACGCGGATAATCCTCCTTGGCGATAAAGATCAGTTGGCGTCAGTCGAATCCGGCGCGGTGCTCGCGGATATATGCCAGGCGGCGCAACCCGGAAGCTTCAGCCCGGATTTTGCTAAGGGGTTTGCGGTAACGTCTCAGGGACTTATGCCGGAATTGCCCTTGTGCGTTCGTCAAACTTTTTTGACTGATTCAGCTGTGGAACTTAAAGTCAGCCACCGCTTCAACGATAATGAGGGGATAGGTTTGCTGAGAAACGCGGTTAATCGGGTCGAGACCGACGCCGACGCGCGTCAGGCATGGGAAGTGGCGCAAAACAACGCCGCCTTCGGACTGAAAACTTGTCCTTTGCCGGAAGCCGCGATATTGGAAAAAGCTTTGACGACAGTACTTGACACGAATAACATCCCAATGGAAGATAGCGTTATGCATTCTTTCCGTTCATATCTGAGTTTACTCAGGGATTATGAGAGCTTTGAGGCGTTGGATAAAGCCTACGCTATCATTGGCGATTTTAAAATCCTTTGCGCGCAGAGAAATGGCGTCTACGGTGTTGAAAATATTAATGCCATGGTTGGCGGACTTCTCGGACTTGACAAAATATATTCTCCGGGAATGCCCCTGATGATAACGCGTAATGACTATACGGCCAATTTGTTTAATGGTGACGTCGGCTTGGTATGGAACACTGTCAATGCCGATGGTAATCCTGAACCCAGGGTGTTTTTTCCAAATCCGGCATACGCCACCGGCGAACCTTTGGATAAAAAATACATATCTTTTTCACCGGTGCAACTGCCTGAACACGAACCGGTTTTTGCTATGACTATTCATAAATCCCAGGGTTCCGGCTTTATGAATGTCCTGATGATTCTGCCTGCCAATGATTCCGCGGTGCTCACTCGCGAACTTATTTATACCGGAATTACTCGTGCCCGCAAGCAAGTTGAACTTTGGACGCATAAGGATATTTTCCTTAAAGCCGTCAAACGTAAAACCATGCGCGATTCCGGTCTGGAAGAAAAACTATCCAGGTGACTGGGTTAGGCGTTGAAAGCTTTGATAATATCCTCTTCTTTGCCCAGCACGGTGAGCTCGTCGCCTTTGTGCAGAACCAAGTCCGGATCGGTCATGGGTTCCGGAGGCTGACCCGGACGACGAATCAGCAGAACGGAAATATTGAAGGTATGTCTGAAATCAAGTTGTTTGAGAGTTTTTCCGTCAAAATCATTGTTGACCTTGAGGTCGGCAATGGACATCCCTTTGAAGTCAAACATATCGCTCAGGTTGGGTACGGTCAGACGCTTTGCCAGACGTTCAGCCATGTCACATGCAGGCTGGACGACATCATCCGCGCCGAGTTTATAAAGGATGTGTTTCTGAATATGGGTTTTTGCCTGTACGACGACCGAATCCGCGCCTTCCTGTTTCAATAGTGTCAAGGCAAAGATAGCAGCTTCAAAATCATCACTCATGCATACCGCGATCGTATCAAAACGATTCACATCAAGTTCATGGATGACTTCCGCTAAAGTAACATCGGCGATAATCGCTTCGGTAACTTTGTCTCGGATGTTTATAACCTTTTCCCGGTCAACGTCCACAACTACCACATTGTGTCCGTCTTCATGCAGTTTCAGTGCCAGAGTGGTTCCGAAAATACTCAGTCCGATTACCGCGAAATTCTTTTTTATCATTTGTTCACCCCATGATTAGACGTTCTTCTGGATATTCGAGTTTGCTGGTTTTTTCCCGCGAAAGCAGGAAGAGGAAAAAAGTGAAGGGGCCGATACGGCCAAGAAACATACATAGAATCAGAATTATTTTTGTGGGAATAGTTGCTTCGGCGGTAAGCCCCAGAGACAAGCCCACGGTGCCGAGTGCGGAGGCTACTTCAAACATCATCTCCGAAAGTGTCCTGTCTTCAAAAAACGATATACCGATGGTAGCTCCCACAAGCAATATAATAAACAGCAACATGATGCAGAAAGCTTTCAATACGTTGGTGGTAGCTATTTTGCGTTTGAACATGGTTACGTGCCGCTCCCCGATGAATGTTTTATAGAGGGCGATGAACACCAGTGCGATGGTGGTGGTTTTGATACCGCCTCCAGTTGAGCCGGGGGATGCTCCGATGAGCATAAGCGCTATAAGCACAAGCAGACTTGCCGGTTCCAGCATATTCATATTGACGGTATTGAAACCTCCGGTTCTGGAAGTGACGGACTGAAACAGTGCGTCGAGCCAGCTCATGGGCGAATCTCCGGCACGTTCGATGAATTTAAGCGCCAGCATTCCCGATATTATAAGTACGGCGGAAGTTATCAGTACCAGTTTTGTATGTATTTTCATGAAGGATTTCTTTTTTATCACCTGACGAATGTCGAATATAACATAGAAACCGAGTCCGCCACAGATAATCAGGACGCCGGAAACGATTTTGACAAAGGCTCCGCAATGAACCAGACTGTCGTCGTAAAGGCTGAAACCGGCGTTGCAGAATGCCGAAATTGAGTGAAAAAAGCCATAATACGCCGCCTGCATAAGTGGCATGTGCATCTCATAATGGAACCCGGCAGTCAGCAGAAGTGCGCCGATTGCCTCAATAATCAGCGAATACATTACGACTACTCGCAGTAAACCGTTGAGTTCCCTACCGCTGAAAGTCTCAATGACGCCGGAGATGAGCAGTTTATTGTCCAGATTCATTTCTCGTCTTACCATGATTATGAAAAATGAGGTCAAGGTCATAATCCCGAGTCCACCGAGTTGCATGAGCAGCAACAGAATAAGCTGTCCGCCGATATTGAATTGTGAAGTCGGCACGGTGGTCAGCCCGGTAACGCATACCGCGGAAGTGGAGATGAATAGCGCGTCAATGAAACTTATCCCGTTTTTCCCCAGAAGCATTATAGTCTGGAGCAGGACTGTTCCCATGGCGATCAGCAACAGAAAAGATAAAATAAACAGTAACTGACTTTTTTTTATTATATTGATTTTCATTAATACGTTTCCCGTTTGCGGGTAAGGCTTTTTGCGTGAAAACATTTTCGGTGCGTGCCCCCGCTATCCTTTCAAATATAACCCCTGAAAATCTTTTTTACAGTCTCATGTATCGGAAACGTGTATATTTCAGCAAGAAAAGAGCCGCCGGGCGGGGCTGCCCGGCGGCAGAGAGAAGCGTATACGTAACTGAGGTACCGACGCTGGTTAAGCTAAGGCTGAATCAATAGCTTGTTTGATACCTTCAAATTCAACGTGGTTTGCCAACTGTTCCTCGGTATTTATCGCATTCACGAATTTGCAATAATCCACGATGCGATCACCGATGGTTACACAGATTGTACCATCTTTCTCCGGTCTGGAGGTAAAGGTGGCGGCTACATCTACTTTTTCACTGTAATTATTCTGTTTTATGTAATCGACGATCATGCCCAGCAAGGTCTGCCCGGGGCAGTCATCCTCAGTCGCGCAGATGGTTACGGTTATAGGTAGACGTTTGTCTGCGGAACCGGTTAGCACTGGTACTCTGGCATCGAAAAGCTGACTGCGGTTCTGGTAGAACGTATGCAATGAGTGGTGTGCTTCATGTGAACCGGGCTTGCCGCCGAAGTTCTCCTGATAACATTTTTCCACCATATAGTTGTCCTGAGACTTCTGAAGCTGTTGACGTTTGTCCGCAGCGTAGATGCCGACGGCGCGTTTTTTACGCACTTCCGGGTCGCTGGTCATGGGCTGACCGCCGCCGGAAATACATCCTCCCGGGCATGCCATGACTTCGATAAAGTGATAATCCGCTTCGCCTTTGACTACTTTCTCCGCCAGCTTTCTGGCATTAGCCAAGCCGTATACGACAGCTACTTTGACTTCATTGCCGGCCACGTTCAAGGTTGCTTCCTTGATGGATTTCATGCCGCGAACTACTTTGAAATCGACATTTTCCAGTGGTTTATTTTCGACTTTTTCCACCACGTAGCGCAATGCGGCTTCCATAACCCCGCCGGTCGCGCCGAAAATCACGCCTGCTCCGGTGGAGAATCCCATCGGCATATCGTAGGCTGACGGCTGGAGTTCTGCGAATTTTATACCCATGGAGTTGATCATCTTACCGACTTCGACTGTAGTGAGGACGTAATCGACGTCTTTGACGCCGTTGGTCTGGAATTTATCCAGTTGCGCCTCGTATTTTTTTGCAGTACAAGGCATGATGGAGACGACCACCAGGTTTTCCGGTTTGATGTTCAGTTTTGCCGGAAGGGTCTTCTTGGCTACTGAACCGAACATCTGCTGGGGACTGCGGCATGAAGATACGTTTGGCAGCAGTTCCGGGAAATATATTTCGGCATATTTGACCCATGCCGGGCAGCAACTGGTGAACAGTGGCAGTTTTTCGCCTTTGGTGAAGCGATCCAGGAATTCTGTAGCTTCTTCGAAAATAGTCATATCGGCGGCGAAACAGGTGTCGTAAACGTAGTCGAAGCCCATCATGCGCAGAGCGTTGACCAGTCTGCCTGAGGTGTTTTCGCCTACTTCTATGCCGAAATATTCGCCGAGTGCCACTCGTACCGCCGGAGCAATCTGAGCAATCACCACTTTGTTCGGGTCATGAATGGCGTCCCATACCGGCTCGCGATCCTGTTTGGGAATGATGGCGCCAGTGGGGCATACTGCCGCGCATTGTCCGCAGTTTACGCACTCGACGGCGTTGAGATCCTGATCGAAAGCGGGAGCTACTTTGGCTTTTGAACCACGATTGATGAAGTCAATGGCGCCAATGCCCTGTATTTCGCTGCATACGCGGACGCAGTCGCCGCAGAGTACGCATTTATTGGGGTCGCGCTGGAGAGAAGGCGAGGACATGTCTTTGGGTTCTTTTTCGGTGAGCTGTTTATAGCGTATTTCTTCGACACCGAGTCTGCGCGCCAGATCCTGAAGCGTACAGTTGGAGCTTCTTACGCAAGTAGGGCATTCGCGGTCATGGTTGGCGAGAAGCAGTTCAACGTTGATTTTTCTGATTTCTCTTATTTGTTTGGTATCGGTGTGCACTACCATGCCGGGTTCCGGCTTGGTTGAGCAGGACGCCATGATGCCGCGTCCTTCAACTTCGACGATGCACAGGCGGCAGGCGCCGTAGATACTCAATTCAGAGTGGTAGCAGAATGTGGGTATTTCTATTCCGATACTGCGGATGAGTTCGAGCAGGTTGCGTTCCTCGCCGATCTCGACTTCAAGACCGTTTACGGTCAATATTTTTTTATCATCAGTCATTATATGTAACCTCCAGATTTCTAATAGTTAAAGTCCGACAATCGCGTCGAAGCGGCAGGCGGCCAGGCAGGCGCCGCATCTTATACATTTATCGGCATCAAGCACATGCGGCTGTTTTTTCTCGCCGGTGATGGCGCCTACAGGGCATTTTCTGGCGCAGGCGGTACAGCCTATGCATTTGTCCGCGAGTATCTCGGGTTTGCATAATGCTTTGCATTCGCCGGTTGGACAGAATTTGTCAAATACATGTGATTCGTACTCATCGCGGAAGTATTTCAGGGTGGAAAGCACCGGGTTAGGGGCTGTCTTGCCTAGTCCACAAAGAGATCCGGCCTGTACCGCTTTGGCAGTTTGTTCCAGCAATTCAAGGGTTTTTCTGGTGGCATTGCCTTCGATAATATCATCGAGCAGAGCCAGCATCTGTTTGGTGCCTTCGCGGCAGGGGACGCATTTACCGCAGGATTCATTCTGGGTGAACTGCATAAAGAAGCGTGCAACCTTGATCATGCAAGTCTGCTTGTTCATCACCACCAGACCGCCAGAGCCAACCATTGCGCCGACGCTCTTGAGGGAGTCGAAGTCCAACGGCATGTCCAGCATTTCCGGGGTGAGACAGCCGCCTGAAGGACCGCCGATCTGTACTGATTTAAAATCTTCACCGGTAACTTCACCGGCATCATTGGTTACGCCGCCGCCGATATTATAGACGATCTCGCGCAATGTGGTGCCAAAAGGTACTTCAATAAGTCCGGTGTTGGCAACGTGCCCGGTGAGGGCGAAAGTCTTGGTGCCGGGGGATTTTTCCGTGCCGAGTGATTTATATTTGTCCGCGCCGTCTTTGAGGATTACCGGAACTGAAGCCAAAGTCTCGACATTGTTGATGACTGTAGGTTTGCCCCACAAGCCGCTCTGGGCGGGGAAGGGGGGTTTGGGCATTGGCATGCCGCGTTTTCCTTCGATGGACGCAATCAGCGCGGTTTCTTCTCCGCATACAAAAGCGCCCGCGCCTTCCATGACATTCATTTTAAAGTTAAAGTCAGTGCCGAAGAGCTTGTCGCCAAGCAGACCGACTCTTTCTGCGTCTTTGACCGCGTTGCGCATACGTTTCACCGCCAGCGGATATTCTGCGCGGACATAGACGACGCCTTCATCGGCGCCGATGGCTTTTGCCGCAATCATCATGCCTTCGATGACGCTGTGCGGATTGCCTTCCATTACGGAACGATCCATAAACGCGCCCGGGTCGCCTTCGTCACCGTTGCAGATGACATATTTTTTCTCATTCTGTGATGCGAGGGTGAATTTCCATTTTAGTCCGGTCGGGAAGCCGCCGCCGCCGCGTCCGCGGAGACCGGATTTTATAAGTTCTTCGCATACTTCGGCTGAGGTCATTTCCTTTACGGCTTTGCTGGCACCGATGTAACCGCCTTTGCTGATGTATTCTTCGATGCTGTCGGGCTCGACGCGGGAGTTTTTCATGACCACGCGTTTCTGGCGGGAATAAAAATCTATATCGTCATCGCCTTTGCAGTGTTTGCCGCTGACGGGATTGACGTATAGCAGGCGGTCGATGATTTGTCCGCCGATAATAGTTTTTTCAACGATTTCCGCCACGTCTTCGGGTTTCACCTTGGTATAGAGCAGTCCTTCGGGCATAATTTGTACAAGAGGTCCCATCTGGCAGAAGCCCTGACAGCCGGACTTTGACACCAGTGTGGCGTTATCCGCGTCATGTTCATCATTGAGTTCAAGAATGGCTTTTTCTCCACAGGCTTCGAGTTGTTTTACAAATTCATCGCGCACTTTGAGCGCTCCGTTTGCCACACAACCGGTTCCGGCACAAAGAATGATACGCCGTTTCAGCTTTGCCGCTGTGCCTGTATATTTCTTCGCGATTTCTTCAATATTTATACACATGATTATTTTCTCTCCAAATTAACAGTTACTTTTTTTCCTGAGCCAGAATATCATCGATTATGCCTACCGCCTGTTCGGGGGTGACTTGACCATAGACATCATCGTTCACCAGCATTACCGGAGCCAGACCGCAGGCGCCCAGGCAACTTACGGTTTCGACGGTAAAGACCATGTCGTCGGTGGTTTGCTTATCCTGACTGAGCCCCAGTTTTGCATAGAGCGCATTCAGTATTGAGTGTGATTTTTTTACATGACAGGCGGTTCCATCGCAAAGTTTAAAAATATATTTGCCTTTGGGTTCGAGCGCAAAATGCGCGTAAAAGGTCGCCACGCCATAGACCTGCGCGGGCGGAACATTCAGCGACGTCGCTACATAGCTGATGATGTCTTTGGATAAATATTTATATTCTTCCTGTACTTCCTGGAGAATCGGGATAAGCTTGGCGTGGTTGTGCCCGTGCTTTTCCAGAATACGGTTGACCGCTTCCAGGTGCTTTACCATTGCTTCGGTTTTTTCCATTGCTTTTTGCATCTTGAAAAAGTTCCTTTTGTTTTCATTAAAGTTAAAGAATTTGCTACTGCAAATCCATTATTATATATTCAGGCGTACGTTGTCTCAGACAAAGCGAACGCTTACATCTTTCATATATTTTTCTTTTAAAATACCGGCGATACGTTTTACGATATTTCTTCTGATCTCCAGATCCACAGGCAGATTGGGATCCTGGTGTGCTTCATTGATACGGGTTCCTACGAGGAATTCTATCATGTCGCACGACCGTAGTGCATTCACCAGCATCGCGGCAGGGTCATGCAGATTCACGCCTGTGCCTTTTTCCAGATAACGCGCCGTTT
>JAFGXT010000385.1 GCA_016936495.1 Victivallales bacterium | reverse complement strand
CGGTTTCGCGCACAAACCAGCTCTAAAGAAAAGAAAAAAAGAGGTCATCCCCTTTAAAATCAAAGCGGTTATATTTTGAACACGGAACCGGAATATGCTATACGGAAAAGATTATGGAAATAAGAAACGATTTATATCTCGGTGATTGTCAAGATGTTTTGAAAAAAATCTCTGAGAATTCAGTTGATTTGATTTTCACCTCACCACCTTACGCTGACCAACGAAAAAACACATATGGTGGAATCCGCCCTGATGATTATGTTGATTGGTTTTTACCTAAAACAAAACAGATGTTAAGGGTGCTCAAGCCTAGTGGAACTTTTGTTCTTAATATTAAAGAAAAAGTGGTGAACGGCGAAAGAAGCACTTACATTATGGAATTAATCCTGGCCATGAGAAAACAGGGTTGGCTGTGGACGGAAGAATTTATCTGGCACAAAAAAAATTGTTACCCTGGAAAGTGGCCCAATCGTTTCAGGGATTCATGGGAAAGGCTTTTACAGTTCAATAAAAACAAAAAGTTCAACATGTACCAGGAAGAAGTAATGGTGCCAATGGGTGACTGGGCCAAAACAAGACTGAAAAATCTTAGTGAAACAGATCGAACAAGAGATGAATCAAAAGTCGGCAGTGGCTTTGGCAAAAATATATCGAATTGGCTTACCAGAGACAAAGCCTACCCAACGAATGTTCTGCACCTTGCGACGGAATGCAACAATAAAAAACACAGTGCCGCATTTCCTGAAGGGTTACCCGAATGGTTTATAAAATTGTTTACTAAAGTCGGGGATACAGTACTAGATCCGTTTATGGGCTCAGGTACCACAAATATTGTTGCCAACAAGATGAAAAGAAATTCGATTGGCATAGAAATCCTGCAAGAATACTATGATATGGTGAAATCTCAGGTTTCGCCTGTTGAATTGTACCTGTTTGAACCAAAGGCCGAATATGAAGCAGATAAATATTAATGAAGTGGTCAAATATGTCGAACAAAATATCAGTATTTTTCACACGAAGAGAATTTCCAGCCTTGACACCTTAAGCCTCAACAAAGTTCTAAAAAGGAAAAACCCATATTTATTCAAGGCAAAGTATGTATTGACTGCTGAAGAGATCGTCAGAGGCCTTGTCGATGCTCATATATCATCCAACGAAGAGACAATATTTGGTGATTGGCTGGAAGGATTGGCAATATTTGTCAACAGCAAGGTCTACGGAGGCTGGAAATCTGGAATTCAAGGTATTGACCTTGAGTTTGATAGAGATAATATCCGGTACATAGTCAATATAAAGTCCGGTCCTAACTGGGGTAACAGCAGCCAGATATCTAAAATGAAATCCGATTTCAGGACCGCGCAGAAAACTTTAAGAACCAGTAACTCAAAATTAACCATTACATGTGTAAATGGCTGCTGTTACGGACGGGATAATAAACCAGACAAAGGCGATTATCATAAATACTGCGGGCAAAGATTCTGGGAATTCATCTCCGGCAATTCGGATCTTTATACGGACATAATCGAACCATTGGGCCATATGGCCAAAGCAAGAAATGATGATTTCATTGAAGCCTACTCATGCAGGATCAATAAATTCACTTTAGAGTTCGGAGAAATGTTCTGCGACCAGGCTGGAGCAATCAACTGGGAAAAACTCGTACAATTCAATTCTGCAGAGGCTGATTGATTGAGTTAAGCGAACATGCGCTAAACGACTAAAACCCAACAGGATACATACCAAAGATTATGGACTTTATTCCCGCTGGCGAAATAATTGGTGATGCGCATCAGGTTAGATTAGTGCGAATTGCACAAAATCCGTTGTTACCGGACGGTGAATACAAATTCATTGATTCTTACTGTTCTGATCCGAATTGTGATTGCCGTAAAACCATGATTCAGGTAATGCATAATAAAAAACTTGTTTCAATCATCAATTATGGCTGGGAAACACCTGCTTTCTATGAGAAATGGTTGGGAAATAAAGAAAAAGATGACCCAATGCCTTCTATGAGCGGAGCGAGCATCGACATAAACAGCCCTAATCTGGTAGACACAGAAGAAATGCTGGCGCTATTTAACACTCTCTTAAATGATATATGGATTGCCAAATTCAAAAATCATTACAAGAAATTCAAAGCGGCAATCGCGCAATAGAAGTTGCGTTAAAGTGACCCCTTTAAATTTTGACATCTTGATGCGGTTTTGCTGTTTCTGGGTTAGCAGACAATGAAAACCTTCTGGATGATAGACGTTCACTTCAGGAAATCATGGACAAATAAATGTTCCTGATGGATGTAAACGTGCTGGCTTATGCACATCGTGAAGATGTTGAAAATCACATCAGGTATAGACGCTGGAAGGATTTAGACGTTTCAAAAATTTGCGGGTCAAGCACCCCTTCGATTTGCCCGCAGATGCGAAAGCAGATCCTGGAGGATGCTTCGGGAAGAAAAACCGGCTATCCGACTCGAGGACGCCCTGTGAAAAAGCCCGCAGCCGTCGCTGAAACAGAGTGAGCCCGATGGGCATTAACGGGCAAAGCGAACTCCGCGAAAAATATGCCCGCCTGTTGATCGAAAACCGGCGCCTCAAAGAAGAAAACGAGCACCTTAAAGCTCAACTCAAGCTAACCCAAACCGAATCTTCTCTAAAAGCCATCTTCCCGGCGGCGACGCCGGCAAGAGCCCTTTAAGGACTTGTATTCGTTTGTCTTTTCCGCTTAAGTGATCTTGTAACGGGGGATCTGAAATCTCGCCTGCTGAAGATTTCGTTTTACGGCTGTAGCCGGGGT
>JAFGXT010000384.1 GCA_016936495.1 Victivallales bacterium | reverse complement strand
CGGTCGCGGTGGCGTCAGCTTGTTTGACGGCGACACGGCGATCACGATCGGCGTCTGCCTCTCCTGAAACAGCCAATGAATTTGCCTGAGCCACTGCCACACGCTGTTGCTTTTCCGCTTCTGCCTGACCGATGCTGCCTTTACGGTTTTCTTCGGCGACTTCCACACGTGCGCGGTTGATGGCTTCGGACGCGGCGCGTTTACCAATGGCTTCGATATAGCCGCTGGCGTCGGTTATGTCGGTAATATTGACGTTGAGCAAGGTCAATCCCACTTTATTGAGTTCTTCTGTAACATTTGATTCCACCGCCCGCAGGAAAGTCTCACGGTCGGCATTGATTTCCTCAATGGTCATGGAGGCGATAACCAGACGCAACTGTCCGAAGATGATGTCTTTTGCAAGGTCGGCGATTGAATCCATATGCTGTCCGAAAAGGCGTTCGGCGGCATTACCCATGATCTCCATATCGGTGGAGCATCCCACCGTGAACACCGAAGGGACATTGATACGGATGTTCTGCTTACACAAGGCGTTATCAAGGTTCACCTCTATCTGCATCGGACGCAGTGATATAAATCCGTAATCCTGAAACACCGGCCAGACGAATTTTGCGCCGCCATGAATGCATCTTGACGCGGTTCTGCCTCCGGTTTTGCCGTATATGATCATAATCCGATCAGACGGACATTTTTTGTATCTGCTGGCGAAAAACATAAACAGCGCGATGATAAACACCACTGCCATAATCACAAAAAGAACTCCTTTGCCAACTTCCATGCCGCTTCCGGCAGCAACTAAACATGTCAACATAATTTCCCCTTTACTTTGATAATTGTATATAATACTCTACTTAATTTTTTCAACCAGATAACAATTCCCTTCCAGGTGCTGAAGGACTTTGACCAATGCTCCGCGTTCGATATCCTCATCCGCCAGCGCGTTTATTTCGCGGGTACACTGCGGCAGATTGACCGTGACTTTGCCAGTGCCCGCGCGTTTGCCGGGCACTCTCAGGTAAACGCGTCCTTTGCCGCCGACCATTTCTGCGGGAGAGATATTTCCACTCTGCTGCATTTTCAGCATCAGAAAAATAACCAGAGAAGTCGTGATCATCATAACCAGTCCGCAACAGAAGGCGATCGCCAATCCCAGCCAGCCTCTATCGCCCCAGAAAAATCCCGCCCAACCGAAAAACATCAAAAACGCGGTTATGCTTTTTACGGAAAAGAAATTTACGTCGGAAATAGCATGATAATCAGTAGCGTCCAGGTCCGCGGCATCAGTATTAAGATCGCCGTCAGACATATCATGGTCGCCGACGCCTCCGAACAAAGCCATCACAAACTGAATAACAAAGAACAATGTGGAAGCAAGTGCAATGTAAAAATATATATCGCTGGAATTTGCAAGGAATTCATTTATTCTGCCGGTCATAACGTATCCTCCTGACTAAGCTGCTTTATGGATAATATCATTTATTATCCGCAAAGCAAATTTATAATATAAAAATTCTGACATTTTGTTTTTTTATGACGGTTTTTATGGAGCCGGTTCGCGCGCATACAAGCGGGGATTTGATTTTTTCATAAGACCTTAGCTTATTTGCAGTTGTAAATGTATATCATTCGAGTATATTATCAAAAAATGGAAAACAGAAAGCTAGAGCGGTATAATCCAGATGAGCAAATTAAAAGGACTTAAAATTTTAGTGATTGAAGACATGCAGGAGCTGCTGGTCTTTCACAAACGATGGTTGACTTTGGAAAAAGCGGAATTTGTCGGCTCCCTCAACGGCAAGGAAGGCGTGAGGCTGTTCGAGGAGAATCCCGATGTAGCCGTCGTCATACTGGACATGCTTTTGCCGGATATACACGGTATGGAGGTGCTCAAACAGCTTCGCCAACTCAACCCCGATATTCCAATCGTTGTGTGTAGCGGTTATAATGACAGTTCCACTGAACTGCAAAATTACTCAAAAGTGAAATTCATCGGCAAACCTTTCCTGTTGCCTGAACTGAAGCAGACGCTCATAGACATATGCGGACTTTGACTGTCAAACACATCTTCATCGGATTGTTTTGTGTCACCATAGTTATTCTATTGCTGTTTATCCACCCTTCAACTCCTCCAGCCCGGGGCATACTTGAAGTATCCGGCTCCAGTACCGTCGACTTGGGAGAGTTTCCCGCTGATCGCGGACGTAAATTAGCGTTCAAGCTAATGAATACCGGTAACTCAGATTTGACTCTTCGCAAAATAAAAAAAGATTGTCTCTGCCTTATCACCACAGTCAATAAGCGTACTATCGAGCCAGGGAGTGAAGCCACGTTATACGTGCGCCTGCGCGCCAATTCCACTTCCGGCGATTTTCGTTATAATATCCGCGTGTACTGTGATCAATCCAGTTCGCCGCTGACTCTGACACTCAGCGGCAAGGCTGTACCGTTCATAAACGTCCAGCCTTCGGCGCATATGTATATCGGGCACATATTGCCACAGCACATTATCAGAAAAGAATTTATCCTTAAAGCACCGCAAAACGACGTTCGGTTTGGAGCTCCTGTAATGTACGGAGCGGGCAAAGAGCACTGCTCTTGCGAATTGATTTCTGACGGTGAACGACAGTGGCGGCTTGCGCTTGTTTTTTCCGGTGGGAAAACCGGCAGACCGATTGATTTGAGAGAAAAAGTACCGGTGATTGATCCGCCGGGGCAGGCCGCGGTAAGGCTTAATATCAAAGGCTGGCGCGGTTTGCAGATGCGTTGTTCTCCCTCGATCATATCAATTCCAGCCCGCATTCCGGACAATTATGAACTGACTTTTTCGTTGAAGATAAGTGGAGATAAAGCTCCAGACCCGGCAAAGTTCTCATTCCCGGAAATACCGGGAATAAGTTTTTCCTGCCGTAAGCAACAGAACAATGTCTTCACCGTCAGCGTAGGTTTTACGCCCGGCGAAATGAAACTGCCTCCCCCGAGGCTGTTCAATATAAAAATAAATTATCCCGATTCAACTCCCGGCATCGTCATATTCAAAATAGACGATGAGATAAGCCCACTTATTAATTGAAAACATTAGATAAAAATGCCGCGGTCAGTACAATTATCCCGGTGATTGTTACCCCGTAAAAAACAAATTTCTCAAATGAAGAGTGAAAGAAAAACCCTGTTTTTGCTTTTACGTCAAAAAACACATGTCCGGCAGGCATACTTTCCACCGGATCAGAATGATGGCTTATTTCTACTAGCCGGTTGGTTTGACTTGCGGTGAATTTATCATTGCATACGGAACAGGTTTTCTTTTGAGGAAACTTGCTGACTTTAGTGGTTTCATGAGAACTTCCGCAGGATGTACACAAGAACTTCATGAGCCTCCAATCGCGATACTTATCGCATAAAAGGTTACAAATATCTGAAGAACGATCATCTATATTTACAGATTATATAGGATGAAATTTAATCTGTCAACCCCTGATTTAAT
>JAFGXT010000003.1 GCA_016936495.1 Victivallales bacterium | reverse complement strand
GTATGAAATTGATATTTCAGCCAACAATAAAAAATATCTCCAATCTGCCTGTATCCCTCTTTTGATGGATGAACTCCATTTGATTGCCGTAAGATTAGTTGTGGGTTTCGGGCATTGACTGCTTCTGTAACTACAGGGAAATTATGCACACAATCCAAACCAGAAAAAACAGGAATAAGAGAAACTTTTGGATATTGCGATGCGTATTTTTTTATTTGACGCTCAATTAGTCTAAATTGGCGGCGACGGAATTGCCAGCGAGAGATTTTACATTGATAATTCGAACCAAAAGCATCTTGAGTTGCGGCGGGCGGAGGAGTAAGCGCAATCCCAATTATTGCATTAGGAACAACCTTCAGAAATTCAGCGATCAGTATGTCCGCGTTATTAAACATACGGTCAATGGCGCTGTCCAGTGCATTGTCTTTTGCTCCGAACATTTCATTGGTTCCTAACATTACGGTAATAATATCAGGTTTTTTCCCTTTTAGGAAGGTGTCGCAATAATATTGGAAGTCTAGAATCAGTTTCCCATTTTCCTTACGAAGGAATTTACTTTTTGAACGATAAGCTGGTCCGCTTGGATTTTCATCCCATCGATTCAGGAATGAGCCCCATGTCCAACCTCCGTATCCTTCATGGGCAACTTTGTCAGGCTTGCGTCCAAACATCCAATTGGTCCCTAAAAAAGTCACAGCCGGATTTTCCTGAACCTGTAAATTATCGTAAATGGTCTGGGGATACACATTGTGATCGGTCAGACTGTCTCCGATAATAAGTAAGTTTACGCGTTCTCCATGTCCGGCATTGCGGGGAATGACATGCAAGATAGCCTCGCCGGAGGCAACTACAATATTCTTTTCATTGAGCACCTTGATTGACAGCGGATAATCTCCCGCATCACCATCCTCAGGAACATAACGCCAGCGCTCCTGATCATGACGCCCTTTGACACAATCTACTTCAAAAAGGTAGTTGGATGAATTGGGCGTCAAAATTAGATTGGCAAAATAAACGTTACATTCAATACCAGGTACTGCGTAAACATCTCTGGACATGGTGAAAGGTAAAGTGTCTGCGGCTCGGACGGTACAGATTTCCAGAAAAACTACGATTAAAATGAATATTGCAGAATTAATATATTTTCCAAACATAATTGATTCCTCGATGGTATTTGTGAATGTGTTGTGTCAATTGTCCCACAGCTGGTATTTATAATTAGCAAAAGTTGGCTGAAAGATACCTGAAAGATATGGATTCATCGGATTGCTGATCTTAATACTTTCGGTATGACCGTCAAGCATCATGACACTGCAATAGCTCAGATGCCTGGCAGAAGGGCGTCCATAACCAGCACTATTAAGTTTATAAGTATCGGAAACCAAGAAGTTTATGCGATAATGCCCCTTGTCTGAATTGTAGGATCCGTCTGTATTGTTGTTATAGCAGTCAAGAAAAGTTATCTTGTATGAAAAATTTTTTGTACGTAATATTTTCAAAGATCCTTGTGTTGACGTTCCCAAAAGATTCGTATATAGATTTTCGTTCAGCGCATAATGAGAATAAGTATAAAAACTGATACCAATTTGAACTGTGGTCATTGATGGACATATTAAGAGATTATTCTGTGCATAATTATTATTGACCATAGTTTGATTCCAAAATGGTCTTCCAAAATTTGGAGATCCATATTCAGAAGGCATATATCCATCAAAATCACCAATATATTCATTTAACCCGATTCCAAGCTGTTTTAAGTTATTGACGCAGGATATTTGTTTCCCTTTTCCTCTAGCCTTGCCAAGTGCTGGCAGTAACATTGAGGCGAGGATTGCTATGATGGCTATTACTACGAGGAGTTCCACAAGAGTAAAAATCTTAATTTGCAGGAACTTATGACTCATCACAGTGTTTTCTTCAGCCGGATTGCACATATATTCTCCATTCATTTTAATATAAGAATTAAGTCGCTTGCAAACGATTCGCCGACATTCATACGAGTTGTTACCTCTCATCGTCGGTTCTCCTTCTGTTATTATTATACAATTATTTTTAAGATAAAGTACGCATATACCTGTTTTAGTGTTATTAATGGTTTAAATTATCAACTATTGTTCCAATTCTATTTCACATATCTTAGTTACACCATTCGTGCAGCGATTGATCAGAATGAATTTTCCGTCGCGAGAAAACGCCGGGTGAGCATGGTTTCTCAAGCTGGAACGGGAAAGCACTGGATCATCACGCAATGGCACTTTGTCAAATCGATATATCTCACTCATCTCATTGCTGTCCATATTGAATAAATATATAGACTGATCAGGTTTATTGCATGTGTCAATAACTATTCTTTTCCCATCCGGTGATGATGATTGATGACTGCCTCCACCGATAGGATGTTCCGAAAGAACCCGGAGAATTTTAGTGTCGATATTATACATGGCAAGCAGTCCACTTGCATGTTTAGATTCATCAAGTTTGTAATTGGAAAGGCTTCCCAGATCGGTCATCCATGGCGCAATACTGGAAATAATATCCTTACTGTTGGGACACCACATGATATGGCAACCGAGACGTCCGACAAATTCAATGTTGTCGCCATCAATGTCGCAAAGGAAATAATCCCTTACCAAAGTTCCGTTTCTTGATACTAAAAACAGTATTAGTTTCTTCTGATCCGGGCTGATTTCCGCCCCTAACCTCAGAAGTACATTTGAGTTGCGGATATTGCCGCCTTGAGGATGAAGCGACAAAAGTTTTTCTATATTTGTTATGGTCTTTTTCGATTTACCATCAATGGCATGCAAGTAAATACCCATTCCGTACTGTTCTTTCAGCGGGAAATCGTCATCTATCTCAATGAAATGCTGATCCAGAACTCCTGAGTAATTACTCATTATTCCATTAAGTTTTATTGTGGAGGTAATTTTGCTTTCGATGTCATATATCCCAACGGTATGGGTATCCTGATGATATATCACCTTTCGTGTTGAATCACAGAAATACTGCCATGCCGCATTGTGATAGTCTACACAGCTACATTGTCCGATAACTTCTTCCATTTCAGTTGTTTTATCCAGCAGGCATACCTGTCCGTCGGGAGCGCCTTTAAACTTGACATAGAGAATGTATCGTCCAGTGTTATCATAAGGAGAACCTTTAAAATATGTATGAAGCCGATGGAATGTATTGTCTTCCTCGAAATAAGTTTTTATTCTCATAATGTATATTCCCTGATTAGACTGCTATGGAGTCAATTCCGATTTTTGCCGCCTGAGTAAAGGCAAGTATGACCGGGCCAAAGGAATGTTTGTCGTTCCTGCCCCACGGATGAGATTTGTATGCTTGCGCCGAGCCATCGCCAGGGCATAAGCAACCGGTGCAGGCATTGAATATAGATCCGTCCTGAGCTATATATCCGAGACACCCCTTCAGACCATTATATAAATTCTCACGGAATGTCTCATCAAGAATACCGGCTTCCAAACCTCTTCCAATTGCATAGAGAATCAGACCGGTTCCCGAAGTCTCCGTATATGAACACGGATCTGTCATATCCTGATGCCATAATCCTTGTTCATCCTGAAACTGAATGCAAGCATTCATATGACGCTGGAAAATATCTTTTATCGTCTGGCGGCGCGAATGATTTGCCGGAAGCTCCACCGCCATTTCCGCCAGTCCCATTGCAGCCCAACCATTTCCACGGCTCCAGTGGTCGCCGGAAAGCATTCCCGAACCGGCAAAGTTAAGGCACTGAAAATACAATCCAGTCAAGCTGTCAAGCAGTTTTGCGTCCATAGAAATCATCTGATGGCAAGCTTCATCGTAATAAATTGAATTCCCGCTAAGCTGTCCAATAATCGTCAGAAAGGGACATACTGCAAAAACGGAATCTATCCAGATTTTTTCCGGTTCTCCGATTTTTCCGAAGATTCCATCTTTATCCCGCGGATGACTGGCAATCAGTTCATCGGCATGTTCACGCAATGACGACATGGCGTCAGGAGCAAAACCGCATTTTACCAGCCATGCGGTTGCGTTTCCTCCGCACTGATACATCTTATTATAAATTCCGCCTACCTCTTTTATCCTGCCAGTATAGAACGGCTTAAGCAAATCAATGCTTCTTTCGCGCAGAAGATCATCCTTGCACAAGTCCGCAAGCTGAACTGAGCCTTGCAGAGTAACAAGCCCCTGATAATTATTTAAGCTGTGCAGGTCAAGATGACGCTCCAATGCCACTTCGGCAATATCGCGACACTTAATGTTTTTCATACTGATTTACATCTCCATATATATTTAAAGCTTTAATTAAAAATAATACTCAGGTTTTTTTACCGGAACCGTTTTTTAATAGTTCGTGTTTTTTCATTTTTACTCTGACTCCTCTCTTTTCTTGTATTTATTATAGACTTTTGCGTTTGATCATTCTTGAATCCACTTTCAGGTAACAGGTGGTTCCGCCGTCGGGAGAGACTCCGGCATATTTGGAGATCAGTTCACCCAGGTTCCTGCCTATTTCCTCGTGCGGCGGAGCTATCGTAGTGAGTTCGTAATCACGATACCTGACATCATCGTCAAAGCTCATAATGCAAAAATCCTTGCCTAGTGTTAGTCCCCGTTCACGGAAAAACTCTATTATATCCACAGCTGTTTTATCATTGCGTCCGACTAAGACATGTTTTTTGCCTTCCGCGGTGAATTGGCTGTAGATGTTTTCCAGTCCAGTCCATCTCTCCGCTTCAACTTTGCCGTCGAAGCAACGCCGCAAACCGAATTCCAATCCCATCCAGCGTTCGCGACTCCATTCCCTTTCATCGTCGACTGGCGAACAATAAGCGATATGTTCACAGCCCAGTTCCGCAAGATATTCCGCCGCGATGCGTCCTTCGCTGAAAAGATTTACCGTTACAGTATGAAATGGCAGTTCATGCCAGTTTTCCGCGCCGGACTGATACACAAAAATATTCCGGTGATATTGGAAAAGAATATCGGCATTGTCCATGAAGAAGCTATCTTCATTTCCGCGTAATGACAAAATAATCGCACTGAATCCGCTATCAGTAAGGCGTTTCAATTCGCTTTTCAGCTGTTCTCGGGTCGAGACATGCTCCATGTTCACATCCTCAAGAGTCAATCCCGTATCTTTCAATTCACTTTGTAAATTTTTTACCAGCGCCTCATTCCAATGCAAAAATTCATAGCGGTTCCGGCTGTGCACCACCCCGACGCGTCCAGCTAGATCACTCCTCAACTCCCGCGCCACAGACGCGGTAATGCGGCGTTTTACAATCGTGCCGTCATGACGGTCGCGACTAACTATCCCGCGCTTTTCCAGATGCTTGATGGCGCGATGCGCGTTCATACGCGTAGTTCCCAGACGTTTGCCCAACTCGATTTCCGGCTCAATCCGGCTGTTGTAAGCTAAACGTCCTTCCAGTATCTCGTTGATCAGATAGCTGTAAATCCTATGTTGCCCGGAGTTCATCTCTTTCCTTTATTTCGTTGTTCAAATATTGTGAACAATGATGATTATAAAGGTTTAAAACGACAAAGTCAAGTATTTTTGTGCGAAATCAGGGAATTTTCGTGAAATTGATAAAAAAGCAAATCGCGCGGCGGAATAAACTTAATCAGCAGTTCCGTCGATATTTTTCTCTTTTCCGGCTTCAAGGTCAACCGTTATTGGGCTGATATTTTCCGGGAGTTTGATTTTGATGGAACCGTCTCCAACGCTTTTTATCTGGACGCTCACAGTTCTGCCGTGTTTGCGTGTGGCACTAACCGTCAAAGCTCCGGGTAGATGAACATTACTGAAAGATGCCTCCTGCCACTTATCCGGTATTCCTTCAAAAAGATAAACCGTATCACCGCGCTGATGAACCAGCATCTCTGTCAGTGCGCTGACCGCGCCCATGGTACCGTCAAGCTGCATAATCTCACTGGTTGCTTTCGGCTTCTTTAAATCGTGGCGCCGGTGAGCCACAATCCCGCGGGTGCGCGGCAGATAGACCGTGGCCCATCCCTCATTGACAAACACCTCTTTCCACATGTTCAGAAGAATCATCGGCGCATCGTGAAAACCAAGACGACTGTAGATAATCGCCGCCCACGGCATACACCACTCACTCCATTGTCCCATTCCTTTCAGAATCAAGTGGTCAATACTGTTGTCAATGATCTCCGCCTGCTCCGGATCAGGATTGCTCAAAGTCTCAAAAGGATAAATCGCCGCCAGATGTGAATGATGCCGATGGCATACGTCGAGATCCTGGTTTTCCCATACTGCAATACGCTTCTCCCGGGTGCCTCCGCTGCCTCCAGGACGTTCCACCAGCGAATATTCAGGGAGCCGCGTCTTGATATCCAGCCACGCCGGTTCCACATCAAGATTCAGTAGTCCGGCAGCATCTATCAGATAGTCCGCCAGCATATGCACGGCCGCCAGTTGGTACGACGGATCGCGACCAGCCTGCCCCGCCTCTGAGTTACTACAGCCATATTCGGCAGAGATCGCCAGTGGAATCGACAAGCGTCCCTGATATTCCTCCATCATACATTCATATCCACGCATGATTCCACGAATGAATGGAAATGCCCGATCACGCAGAAACTCCATATCGCCTGAGTAACGGTAATAGTTCCAGTATAATTGCGCTGTCCATGCTCCGCATGCCGGATCGAGAACTGAGCCGGGAATCAACCATCCACACTGTTGCCCCCGGTCGTCTACCGCATGGGTAAACCATAGAGCGTCATCAACGCCGAACATCACCTTTGCATTATGACGCAGGCCGGACATAAACGGTTCAGACTCGATCATGTCGAACAACGGCATCAGGTGATCCTGCTTACCAAGCGCAAACGCCGGAGTATAGATTTCCTGGACATTCACGTTAAAATGAAAGTCTCCGCTCCATTCCGCCTTTCTGTACTCTTCGTGCCACGGCCCCTGAAGTCCGCACGGATACCCGTCCGGATGCGTAGCCGCCGCAAACTTGTATACCGCGTACTTATAAAATTTCTCAAACCATTCATCAGGCAGAGAGATTTCCGGAACGCCAGTCCAATATCCGGTCCACCATGCAAGATTGGCGTTGAGCAGTTCTTCTGGTTTTGTGACTGAAATAACCTGATCGGCTTTGCTGCGGGCTTCGGCATTATTTTCTCCGAGTTCCAGTGCCAACGCATAACCGTTGGCAACTTTACGGCAGACACATGCCAGCGACGGATCAACCGGACACGACTGTATCCAGCCGCAGCCGTCTGCGTCCGAGAAACGTTCAGGCGGCAAAAAAGCATACTGTTCCAGCCATTCGCGCGACTGCGAAAAATCCCATGCCGGTTTAATGTTAACGTCGGCAAGCCGGCCTGCCGAATCACGCACCAGCAGAAGCGATTCACTCAGGCTTAAATCCAAAAGAACTTCCGACGCATCGGATAATTCCACAGTAACGGTTCCGGAATGATAATCCAGCTTCGCCCGGACGGGGTGAATATTCGGGACAAAGCTGAATTCAAAGCGTCCGACCGGAAGTCGCTGGGGCTTGAATACGTTATCAGGATACGTTTCGCGCAGAATCGCCGCAGACAGTGCCTCATTCGCATCCTGTTCCTGCGCGACCTTCACCAGAAACTCATAAGTCGTCCCGGGTACAATCAATTCACCACCGCGATGATCCCAGAAGTCGGACCGGTTGACGGTTACATTAAGCGTATCTACGCCCCACACAAGTGCGCCGAAATTACCGTTCCCCATCACCATTCCGCAATGCGTCCTGGGTAACGGGAATTTTAAATCAAAATCCTTATACCTCATTTTCTATATACCTTTTTACAAAAACCGGATTGACAAGTGTTATACAGTTAAACCATCCAATCACGGTATATTATTCCCAGAGCTTCATATATTTTCTCCCGGGTCGGTTGTTTGGTGTGAAGCAGATTTTTTGTATATGCCACAACCATATTTTGGGAACAGTCTACCAAACCTTCCGACCCGCCAAGTCCGCCATGACCAAAAATAAGTCCCAAATTGTCTTTAGGGCCACATAATACATAGCCCAGCCCAAACAAATCCCAGGTACCTACCTCAAATGGAACCGGATCATCTTTCGCCCGGTTAAGAACAACAGCCATCTCCAGCGTTTCCGGCTTGAGCAGCGGCTCAACTTCGTCAAGCATGCCGACAAGCGCGGCATAGTGGCGCGCCAGTGACCGGGCATTAGTGATGCAGTTAAATCCTGGAAGACAGGCCTTGCGAACGACTTCATAGTTCATCATTATATCGACAGATTTTCCGTTTGAACAAGGAAATGCCATATCAAAATCACTTCCGCGCAATAGAGTTGCCAGCCGGGTTTCGGCTTTGTCGTCAGTGCCGAAATAAAGTGAATCAAGTTGAGCCGGTATAATAACTTCATTCTGAATTATTTGCGAGAGCGGAAGCTCAGCAGCTCTTGATGCTATTTCCCCGAGAAGCCATGTGTAAGTTGTTGACTGATAGCGGCATTTGGTGCCAGGTTTCCATGCCGGCTTTGCCTCCGCCATGCGTGAACACATCAACGTCCAATCCGCGAGCTCTCCGGCATCCTTATACGCCGGACATTCAAATAATCCGGTCCGGTGACTCATTACGTGCCACAGCCTGACATCTTCTTTGCCGTTACATCCGAACTCCGGCCAAACATCAGCGACCAGTGTATCGTAATCAATTATGCCTTTTTCAACCAGACGATGCATTGCCGTTGATGCGACCGCTTTCCCTGACGAAAATACAGGAAAAACCGTATCACCGTTGATTTCCCGGGTCTTTTCCTGATCGGAGTAACCGCTCCAGCAATCGACAATGATTTCACCATTGTGATAGACTGTAACCTGAGCGCCCAACTCCTCCCCGGCTTCCACAGACTGATCGAGAATATTTTGTATTTGGTTGTTTATCGTTTGATGGTTCACTGCTTCTCCTGCATTTACATAAAGATTGTTATTTTAACGTCAGACTGCCCCATTTTTCCGTCGACATCCAATTGCTACCATCGCCGCTCCAGAAAATACACATCCGGGATGGTTCACCCGCCCCGTCGGCATCCTGAACCTGAAAAGTCATAAGCAGCGTGGAACCTTTCACAGGGACATAGTCCTTTTTAATTGACTTCCACGGGATTGCCGCTTCCAAAATGTATCCGTATTGAAACTGTGACGATGCGATTTCGATATTCACTGAACTTTTCAACTGACAACACCAGGCAGTGGCATTCGGGTATTTTCCGCCTTTGACTCCAGGGGCAAATAAGAATTGATAATCATATTTTCCCGTTTTCTTAATATCTTTTGAGTTTTTTGCTTTGGATCTGCTGTCCGGTTCCAAACCGATAAAAAGCTCCAGACAGTCAGAGTTATAAGCATTTTTTGCCGAACAATTGCGTTCTAACATATCATCATACACGACAGCCGCGATGTAGAGTTTATCAGAGTTCCAGCGGAACCTGGCGGAAACTGAAAGATTCATCGGGTCGGTCCAACGTTTTCGACCGGATTTAACCTTCTCTGCTGTAGCTGCTCCGCACAATCCGTTATCACTCCATTCATCCAGCTTTCCATCAATTTTTATCATCCCCGGCTTCACTTGTTCTGTTTCCACACTTTTCGAGTCTGATAATACAGACCAGAGATTATTAAGGCTGGAATATGGCGGTATTGCCAGCTTTGCCTGGGTCGAATCTGCAAAAACTTCGAGTATTACGGGGAATTCTGATTTTGCCGGCAGCTTCACCGGAAAAAACATACGGGTATACTCATCCTGCTTACATACGGCTTTTTTTTTGCTGTCTGTAAATTTCCAATTGTCTGGAGTGCCGGTTAGCTTTACTTCCGGCTTAAGAGTTCCAAAAGCCTTATTGAATGCATAAATCGCCAAACCAACCGAATTTTTGTTCTGCTCTAAACCACCAGAGATCGAGAGCTTCTCGCCGGAAACTTCACTTTTCAAAAGCAAAGCTTTAACTTCGGCAGCCTTTTTACCGTCAAATACCAGATAAAGCGGGGCAGTTCCAAATTCTAGCTGGGTTGTCGCAGGAACGGCAGTTCCAAACAGGTTATAAATTTTGTAGGAGTCGGCACTTCCCGGCAATTTTAACATGCTTTTCCCTTCAGAATCCCACAGCGCCGCCAGAGATCCCTTGTCACCTTCATATAAGGCACAATATCTGGTTGCCCCAAGTTTAATCAATTCTTGCGGATTACTTCTACCCTCCAACATTCGAGCCAAGCCATTGGCGGCAATAACTTCAGGACACGGTGAGCCGTCGTATTCGGTGTGGCCCAGGCCATAAACTCTCGAACGGGGAATGATATAGATATCATTGGGGAGTTTTCCAAACCAGAAATATGGTCCTTTTCCGGTAGTTGAGTCCAGCAACGCCTCTCTGATGAGAAATTCTGTCTTTGCTCTGAAGTCGGGGACGCGGAACATCGGTTCTTTCAAGTAAATCGGCGGAACTTTGAGTTTTTTCTGACTATAACCCATTTTTGTAGTGTTGTAGCTCTTTTCGGTATGCCATACCGGCAGATTTTTGCCGTATTCTTTCATTTTTTCTTTCAGGATCTCAATCATGCGATTGGTGCCAATCCCTTTAAAAAGTTCCGGCGCATTGTGGTTGTACATGTGAATGGAGAGTACATCAAGACTTTTGCATTTGTCCAGCTCAATAACCCGGCTGGTCCATGGTGCAGGACTTCCGCCCCAGTCTGATGTGGAACAGACTCCTACTATGACGCAATCCGGGTCTGCTTTTTTTGCCGCCTCATAGGTTGCCTGGAGGTATGGGGTGTACTCTTCCGGCGTGAGCCAGCAGTTCGGTTCATTCATCACTTCCCAGGCTTTTATCTGGTTTTTATAACGCGACACGACAGCATGCACATAGGTTTTCCATGCATCAATGCGCGGCAGGGAAATATTCATCAAGTATGAAGTATTAATGGAGCTTTTGCGAGTGGTTTGTATTGCCCATTCCGGGACAAAAGGATTTCCTTCTTTGTCATAAAAAGCTCTTGAAAATGCGGGACCGAGTATCGGCATAAGATTCAAATTGGACTTCCGGCAGCGCTCAACTATGATATCTGTCTCTTTGAAATTGAATTTCCCTTCTTCCGGGCAAACTCGCTTGAAACTGAAATTCCAGCAGCGCACCCAGCCGAATCCCAAATCACGCACAACTTGAGGAGCTTCGGAATTATCACAGCCCAATGGCCAGTTGAATGGAAGTTTCCCAGTGTATTGCATGGGTTCATATATTCCAAAAATAACCTCATCATGCAGTGTTTTATCGCTGTTATTAAACGTCGCACGATAATAACCACAAGGTAATTCAGGGATTTTGACCTCCTTGATGTCATTGCTTTTGCCTGCTGCGGTAAGACTGATTTTCCCTTGTTTGACCACTTTATCCCAGTAGTCTTTTATTGTATAATTTAAAGTTGCGCTTTTTTCGTTTTCTGTATTATTACGAAAAAACAATCTTACCGTAGCAGTTTTACTTTGTTTCAGAGTAAAAAGTTTGTAAGGCTGATCTACCAGTGCGCCGAATTCCATAGGCTCAGGTCTATACACCCCTGCCTCCTCACCGGCTTCAAGCTGAACATTGTCGATCCAGACTTTTCCTTTTGACATTTTAGGATGTACTCCAATCCATGCGTAGCAGTAATTCAGCATCTTAAACTTTTTGGGTTGAAAAGTAAATGAATATCGTTGCCATCTTTCAGTCAGAACCACCGTTTTCCCTGTAGCCCCGCTCCAAACGTCTTCCGCACAGTCAAGGCACGCCTTGGTTCCGGGAATATCGGATTTCATCCAGGCCGACAATGTGTAAGTCTTGTCGGCGGAAAGTTTAACTGGAAGGAATTTAACAGCATTCTTATTGAAGCGACCACGTTTATCGTTCAGGTCATCAGCAGTCAAACAAATAGAGAACCTGCCATCATAAACGGTTATACTGTCAAAAACAGGCGGTGTTGCCGGATCGCTCCACGCTTCGTTCCAGCTATAGGCACACACCTGCATAAAACCATGTGGACCAACCTCGAATCCGCTGCCGTTACCCAACATGTTTTGATTACTTTTTTTGTAATCATTCTCCATAGATGTTGTTTCCATTTTCCGTGTCAATGACGGAAAAGGTTCTCCGGGTTTCAAGAGGCACATGTAATATTTCAGCACAGTCCCATCCATTTTGCAATAAACATGGAAAAGTGATTCCGGCTTGCCATGATGGCGGCAATCCGCAACAGTATATGACCCAATCCCGGATATAAATTTGATGCCGACCTCAAGCCCGCCAGAAACAGGCATGCGGAACTCTTTATTTCCGGACCCGGTAGAGATAATGTAATTGGAAGATTTATCTTTCGGTAAAGCATAATTTTTCCCGTCAATTGTAATGGACTTCCCGGCGAACGCGTCTAAAGGCAGAAAAATCCTGTACATTGCCGGTTTTGTTAGACTTCCACTTTCAAGTTTGTAGCTGATATCGGCTAAGATACCACCATTGACTAATTTGAATTTTTGTTCGACTTTAGCCTGTACTTTTTTGCAGTACTGCTCGAAGGTCAAAGTTTGAGTCGCGCTGTCCACGTTACTCTTAATGTTCTTTGGAAGATTGTACACCGGGAATATCGGGCCGGAAAACTTGATATCTTTTTCATCGGGTAACTTCAGTTGAAAATCCGAAGTATAAGGCCTCTTTGAAAATTTAATTACGCCACTGTCGTCGGCAAACATTCCTTCAGGACACAGATTGAATGTCTCTGTAGATTTTACGACAGGAGCGACAAACGCAATTATAATCACGAGAGAAATAGTTCTGAATAACATAACAATCAACCTTTTTTATTGCTTTTAATTATATGGAATAAAATCATCGGTATAAAGATTTTTCCCGGTAAAACGCAGGGACGCAGCATGTCCGTCAATAAAAAGATAATTCGACGAACCGGCATGGGCGAAGCTGGGGCGATAAGGCAAGTTTGAGCTAGTTGGAAAAACTGCAGTAGTCCAGGCTCCGTACATATTCACGGTCTGGTTCCAGCCATTGGGACTCGTATTATAATAGTTCATTTCTCCCATAATAGCGCTGCCGGACTTGATATAATCGCACTTACGATATTGATCAACAGCATAACCGTTGCAATAGGTCCAGCCGCCACAGCGCCGACTAGGAGCATTTTGTCTGATTGTCTGCCGGTAGTTTGTCTGATAATACTCTGCGGCGGCTCCGCCGGTCCAACAGGGAGAAGCGCTGGCTTTGGTAACTGCGGTGCAAAAATAAAGTCCAGCTGGATCTTTATATAAAGGGTGTGTTCCCCATTTTAAAAGATCAACTTTCTGCTTCAAATATTCATTTATATAGCGCACAAATTGAGAATCTGAACTTGTCGGCGGCATCCAGTTATTGTTGTCCGACACATAAAAAGCAATGCCTCCATATATCTGTTTCTGATTACTTAAACACGCTATTTTTTTCGCGGTTCCCCGGGCTCGCCCGAGAGTTGGTAGTAACATACTTGCCAAAATTGCGATAATAGCGATCACAACAAGGAGCTCGATAAGTGTGAAATTAAAAAGCCGATTTGATTTTCTCTTCATTGTTCCTTTCTCCATTCATTTTTTATAGGTTATTTTGGGGTATTAATTCCGATTTTAAAATGATTTCATCGAATTCGGTTTCTGACTTCTGCATCATTTGAAACAGTTTATCTACAGCTAGTTCAGACTCCTCAGGCAGAGACATGATAATCTTTGCCGCTGGCTGGAACTTCGCACGATAAAATCCGTAATAGTTTTCGTCGGCAACTACCGGACACTCCTTACCAGAGACGTTCAGCTCTTCCAAAACAGAATCAACAACAGCGTATTCTGATCCAAATGAAAATATACCTTCGACTTTTCGTTCGGACATGAGCTGTTTCAGCTTTTCACGGATACTC
>JAFGXT010000383.1 GCA_016936495.1 Victivallales bacterium | reverse complement strand
GCACTGTAGCTGAATTGAAAGATCTGCTTCCGATAGACGGAAAGATCATGATAATATATGGCGGCGGTTCTATCAAGAAGAATGGTGTTTATAATCAGGTTTTTGATGCGGCTGGGGATCGGAAAATTATAGAATTTTCAGGAATCGAAGCGAATCCTCTTTACGAAACCTGTATCAAAGCGGTTGATATTATAAAAAAAGAGGGGGTGTCTTTTTTGCTTGCCGTAGGAGGCGGGTCTGTCATTGACGCGACAAAATTTATCGCTGCGGCGGCTCTGTATGAGGGGTGCGAACCGTGGGATATTTTAAAATCTTGTGGTGAATGCGTCAAGTCCGCCATCCCATTCGGAACAGTGCTTACCCTGGCGGCTACCGGCTCGGAAATGAATGCAAATTCCGTTATATCCAAAGCGGAAACACAGGAAAAACTTCATTTTGGCAGTCCGGTTGTATATCCGCAATTTTCCATTCTTGACCCTGAAGCACTCTATTCTCTTCCTGAAAAACAAATATCAAATGGAATAGTGGATTCGTTTGTACATGTGATGGAACAATACATGAACTATGATAACAACGCGCCGCTTCAGGACAGACAGGCCGAGGCAATCATCAGTACGCTTATGGAACTGGCTCCGCGCATTTTCGACAAACCCGGAAACTATGATGCAATGGCTAATCTGATGTGGTGTTCGACTCAGGCTCTGAATGGACTTATCTCCTGCGGACAGCCGCAGGATTGGAGCACTCATATGATAGGACACGAACTAACCGCTTTTTACGGGCTTGATCACGCCCGGTCGCTTGCCGTTGTTCTGCCTTCCCTGTGGCGCTGTCGTAAAGAGTCTAAAAAAGACAAACTTCTGCAATATGGCAGGAGAATATTTAATATTAAAACAGAATGTCCTGATCAGGCTGTTGAAGAAACCATAAACAGGACTGAGGAGTTTTTTCATTCCCTGAAAGTCGCTACAAAGCTTTCTGATTATGGCATAGAAGCAAAAGAAGCGGCGGAAAAAGTCCGCGACAGGTTCAACGCCAGAGGCGTAGCATACGGCGAACATGCCGACATTACCGGCGATGTAGCTTATGAAATACTTCTGAAATGTAAATGAAAAAGCTTCTCTACCGGAATTTGCGGGTGAATTGTGGTGTGGTTTCGATAAATTCTGACGTGGAGCAGGGGAGATGTTGTTGAGTTAATCGATAATCCCAACCGGATAAATCCCGGTTTGGGATGTTTCCCATGAGGCGGAATCAGTGTGCGTTTCGGTATTCGTTTGGAGAATGCGAGGTGTATTTCTTGAATATCCGGGAAAAATAATATGGATCGCTGAATCCGGTTTCAGAGGCGATGCTGCTGATTTTTTGATCGGTTTCGAGCAATAGCTTACAGGCTTCATTTATTTTGCGGCGAAGAATATAGGAGTGAGGAGATATTCTGAAATTCTCTTTCCAACGGCGATGAAAAGTCCGTTCGGAAAGTCCAGCCCGACGTATGATTTTGCGTATGTCCGGCATTTCGGCGAAATGCGTATCGAAATAGGCGGCTATCGTCAAGATTTTTTGGTCTGAATTGTCGTTGGTATCTGCTTTCTTTTGTTTTGAGATGATCACTTCCATTACCAGTTGCGCGCAAAGCATATCCAGGCGGTCAACGTTTCCGTGTTGTTCAAAATTTTTACATAGAGCAAAAATCTCTTCGATACATCTTTCCGTCCTGCCGTTCATTTTCAACGGTAGCAGGAGGTACTCGTCCTGTCCAGCGAGGCTGGGGAAATGCTCTAACTGTTCCTGTGCATAGGAAAAATACAGTTTTTCACAGTCCCCGGGATTTGCCTGACGGCAGTTCCAGCCCGGTTGAATACAGCAGAAAGAAGGAATTGTGGCGTTGTATTGTTTGTCGTCTCTGGTATAGCATGATTTGTCGAAGGGCGCGGACATTATGATGCCGAAATTTAAAGTTTGTCGCCTGTAAGGGTGTGGCGCGGGAGGATTTTTCTTTGAATAGGTAATGGATAACAGCGGGGGGACAATACCGCCAAGGCGTGGATAATTATTCAGTGTTATGGCAAAATTTTCCATTTATACAAGAGTATATTAATTATTTATGTTTAATATAATATATATGTATATGGCAGAAAAATCCATTATAAAGGCAAAAAAATGCATTCAAAATATTGTGTTGATGATTTATAATTACGAGATTGAATCTTTAATCTGTAATTTGGAGAGTGTTATGAATGTTCCATTGTTGGTGAATACCGATGTGCTGGTCGCGGGAGCTTCCACGGATGCGATGCAGATGGCGCTTGAGGCAAAAAAATCCGGGTTGCGGGTTTTTGTCATAAGTGGTTATACTTATCTGGGCGAAAACATCTGCCCCACTATGAACTTTTGGGATGAAAGTCTGGCTATGTTCGGCGAGTTGTTTCCGGAATGGCCGGAACGCGTTCCAGCGCCGATTAGTGTAAAGCGTAAGCTGGAGCATATGTTGATCGAGAATGATATTCCGTTTTTATTTGAAACTCATGTTCTCCGTCTGATGCGGGACGTTGACGGCGCATATGCCGGGGCTTTGATCGGCAATCGTAGCGGACTCCAGATTATCCGTGCTAATATGATTATTGACGGTACGGAAAGGTCGCTTGTGGCTCGCCAGACCGGAATGCCTTTTAAGCCTTTTGTTCCCGGTTTGAAGAATATAGAACGCATTGTGTTTGTGGACGAACAGTCCGATTATAATGCTCCCGCGATGTCCGTTCCGTTTCATTTGGATGGCAAGCCGCTTTTTGCCAGGAAATTCTCCGCTGCGCTGGATATGCCGGATTGCAGTCCAGGAGCATTTGCCGCTGCAGAGTTGGAAATGCGCCGTCTAAGTTGGTCGGATGCTATTATCGGGAGCGCGGATCGATGCCGTTTTATGCTTGAGGATAGCTATTGCGGACATGATCCTGAAGCTTTTGTTTTTATTCCGGGTCAGCTGAGAGGGGAGGGGGGAGCCGCCGTCATGGCTTCTGTTTACGCGCATGGCGAGCCCTGTGTTGTCGCGGCTTTGCCGGATGGTATTAGCAAGACTTCGCCTGTATCGTGCGGTTTTGTGCCGTCATTCCGTTATGCCGATAAGCGTTCGTGCGTTGTTCCTGATTCAGAATGGGAGGAGTTGGGCGTTTTTGATGTACTTGTCGCCGGGGGCGGTACCGGCGGAGCTGCTGCGGGAATCGGCGCGGCTCGCAGTGGCGTCAATACACTTGTTATTGAGAATAAATCACATCTTGGTGGAGTAGGAACCGAGGGGCGTATTGCCGCTTACTGGTTCGGTAATCGGGTTGGTTTTACCGCTGAAGTAGATAAGGGAGTGGAGGCTCTGGGCGGGTCGGTTCAGGATGGTTCTTGCAAATGGAAAGTCGAACATAAGCAGCAGTACTGGCAGGACACCGCCTTGGCGTCGGGCTGTAAGGTCTGGTTTGATACGCTGATTGTCGCCGTCGATGCTGTTGATGGATTGGTTCGTTCGCTGGTCTGTGCGAGCCCTTGTGGAATTGGTGTGGTCAAGGCTCATGCTATAGTCGACGCCACCGGGAATGCCGATGTGGCGGCCCCGGCTGGAGCGGAGACGTTTTACTCCGACCCTCAGGAACCGGCGTTGCAGG
>JAFGXT010000382.1 GCA_016936495.1 Victivallales bacterium | reverse complement strand
GGAATATCTCAAAACTGACCGTCTCGATTATAAAACGCTGGAAATTCTAAGCGATAATGAAATTCAAAATCAACATCCGGAAACTGCGGTCGTCTACCTCGAAGACCTCCTTAAAGCGGCGCCTCGCGACTGGGAAAAAATGAATCTGATCGCAGGCGTTTATATGCAGCTCAATGACTATCTGTGCGCCAGATTCTGGTATCAGCGCTCTATTGAGGTCAACCCGGAGCAAGACGCGATTGCTAGAAAACTTCAACGACTTAGCTCACGTGTAACTGACGAAAACACCATCAGCAATATCCTGCCGCCCTCGCGTATTCTGGTCGTAACTAACCTTTACCCGCCGCAGGAGCTGGGAGGGTATGGACGTTCAATGTTTAACTTCGCTAATGAGTTGAGAACTCGCGGACATGAAGTAAGAGTACTTACTTCATACCTGCCGTCTTTAGATCCATGTCCTGAACACGAACCATTTATCGACCGTAGTCTGGAATTGTTCGGCGACTGGATAAACGGTCGGATTGTGAATCATCCGGAACCGGAGCCGATTATTCTGAAAAACATCGCCACGGTTACACGGGTGATCCGTGAACTGAAACCGGATTTCATTCTTGCCGGTAATCTTGATCTGATTAATTATAACATAGTTACTCCAATTCTGAATAATTTTAACATTCCCCTGATCCACCACCTCGGTTACAAGGACAATCCATTTACTAATCACTTGCTGCCCCGGCATCCGCGTTTCTTTTTCGCCGGAGCTTCTCACTGGATAATGCAACGTAACATTACACCGGGATATACCAATTGCGATTTTGTTTATCCCGGAGCAAAAGTCCGGGATTTCATGCTCAATACTCCTGTTTCCATCAGACGCTTGAATATTGCCTATGCCAGCTTGGTGAGCCGGTCGAAAGGAATCGGCACTTTAGTGAACGCACTATGTGTCCTGAAAAGTCAGGGCATTGACTTCTCTTGTACCATCGCTGGTAAAATTCTGGATCAGGAGCTTTATGAAGAGCTTTTGCATGTTAGCAGATGCAACGGTTTTGAACCGCAAATCACTTTCACCGGCAATCTCAATACTCAAGAGCTGAGAAAATTGTATTCGCGCCATAATGTATTGGTTTTCCCCTCTATAACTCCCGAGGCGTTTGGCATTACTCCGGTGGAGGCAATGGCTGCCGGACTTCCTGTAATCAGTACCGGACAGGGCGGCGCGGCCGAAGTCGTTGAAGACGGTCATAGCGGAATCATTACTTCACCCGGTGATCATGACGCCTTGGCAGAAGCCCTTATTTCATTGCTCCATAATGCTGAGAAATGGGAGAAAATGGGCGAAGCTGCAAAATGTCGCGCTCTGGAGATATTTGATATTTCAGTATCAGTAGATAAGCTTGAAAAAATCTTTGCTAATATGACAAAATTGCAATAAAATTGCCGTTGTTATATACAGGTAAACCAATTTTTATTGCTATTTTTTCGATTTTACCTTCTTGTAGTATTGAATATGTTTGCCGTGATTGTTATAGTAATGTTAGTGGATTGAGTAATAAAAGCTTAGGGGCTCCAGGGGTAACAATGGCGACTATACTCATAGCGGATGATGATCTTTTGATCAGAAAGGCCTATATCGACATATTTGAGGATCAAGGCTATACAGTTGAGGTTCACGAAAACGGCATATCGGCAGTGGATTCCTGTGCGGTAAACATGCCTGATGTTATCATCCTGGACATTCACATGCCGGAAATAAATGGTATAGAAGCGTGTAAGCGCATAAGAGAACTTCCCGGTGGCAAAAACGTACCGATTTTGATGATTTCCGGCAGCATGGGACGGGATGAATTGGACGTTATCAAATCAGGCGCGGACAAATTACTGCGCAAACCCTTTGAAATAAAAAACTTGCTGTCCACCATCAAACAATATTTGACATGAAGCGGTAGTAATAAAAAGGAAACAGGTATTACTCTATCTGTATTTAACTTTAAAGCTTTGCAGCTTTGATGCAATATTATTCAGAGATGAACCTGCTTCCTGATATAAAATATACATGCTTTGAGCATAAAATCAAGCTCGATATAAGGAAAAACAGCAACATGAAGATTATTATAGCACCGGATTCATTTAAGGGTAATATGCGCAGCACTGTGGCGGCGGAGATCATCAAACGCGGTATTCTTTCGCTTATTCCTGATGCAGAAATACTACTATTCCCCATGGCGGATGGAGGAGAAGGCACCGTCGAAGCCATGATCGCTGCCACCGGTGGAACTTTACATCAGGTGAAAGTGCTTGATCCGCTGGGAAAAAACATTGAAGCGGAATATGGCATTCTGGGCAATTCCGGCGCCGCCGTAATGGAAATGGCTTCCGCCAGCGGCATAGAACTGCTCAAACGCGAAGAGCTTAATCCTTGGCAAACTTCTACTTACGGTACCGGGGAAATACTCCGTGTCATTATTGAAGCGGGCGTTCGCGAAATCATCATCGGCATAGGCGGCAGCGCCACCACTGACGGCGGCAGCGGCATGGCTCAGGCTCTCGGCTACAGATTTTTAGACCACGACGGCAAAGAAATCCCCCCGGGCTGCAACGGAGGCAGACTGGCAGATATCGCCGCCATCGACGCGTCAAAAGTCATTCCCCAATTGCAACAGGTAAATATAAAAGTAGCTTGCGACGTTACCAACCCTTTGCTCGGCAAAAACGGCGCTGCCCACGTATACGGTCCGCAAAAAGGTGCCGACCCGGATATGGTGCTTAAGCTCGACGCCGGGCTGGATAACTTTGCCCGTGTTCTTATCCGTTCCGGATTTGCCGTAGATTGTGAGCAGCCCGGCGACGGTGCCGCCGGAGGGCTTGGCTTTGGACTGCGCACTCTGTGCAATGCGACAATGACTTCCGGGGCTCAGCTTATCATCGACGCCAGCGGCATGAGAGATCATCTCGCCGGAGCGTCGTTGGTGATTACCGGTGAAGGTCGAACCGATAGCCAGACCGCCTCCGGCAAAATATGCGCGGTAATAGCTCAGACCGCAAAAGAATACGATGTACCTACCATTGTCCTGTCCGGCGCGGTCAAAGGCAGAACTGAAAATATGCAGAAGATATTTGCCGCCGCGTTCAGTATAGATAAAGATGTAAATACATTGGAGGAAGCAATTCTTCATTCACGAGATAACCTTTATGACGCAGCTAGAAATCTTGCCGGAGTCATACGCTATGTGAAATAAAATACGCACACAACAAATCGGGAGTGTATTATGGAATTCGCCACATTGACTATTTTTATACTGATGGTATTGGGGGCATTCCTGCTAAGCATATTGCTCGAAGCCATACTGCTGTATTGGGGTGCGGCACTGGCAAGCATACAATCCCGTACTTTATGGAAAGCCTTTGGAGCGGTGTTTCTGAGCAATGTAGCGGCGGTTTTTCTGATCGTTCCGCTGGGACTGATAATTCCCATCCCTGGTACCGGAGCGGGTACAGTGATCGCATTTTTCCTGAGCATCCTGATATTGGCGGGAATTTTTCAGACCTCATTCACGCGTGCACTCATGGCAAGTATTTTCGCCTGGGTGATCGGCAAAGCCATTCTGCTGGCGCTGATTATACTGTCCGCGCTGGCATTGGGAATCACGGCTGC
>JAFGXT010000381.1 GCA_016936495.1 Victivallales bacterium | reverse complement strand
CGCGTAGCCTTGCTGATTGATTTTCTCCAGCTCCATGAACATGGCTTCTGGAGTAGTGACTGTCCGTGATGATAATTGTTTGGGTTGCTTTTGTTTGCAGATGCGCGCGAACCATTCAATGCCTTTGCTGGCGATGATTATTTTTCCTGCGGCGGTACAGTGCAGCAGGTCAAGCCAGTTTTGGGTGCTGTTTACGACCAGGGAGCCGCCGCCTATCGACAGCGAGACACAATAGAGAGATGCGAAATATTCGCAACCGAAAAAGGTCGTATCTCCAGTATCCGCTGCCAGTTCCGCCACCGGCGGACTGACTATGCGCCGTAATGCGTCAAAGTTGTCCGACGCCCCTTTGTAAAGTTTAAAGCATTCCGGCCCTAACAGATAACGGCTGTTTTCGTCTTGCGCCAGATATCCGCGCTGGTATAGTGAACGAATAATGTTATGCGCTGTTGCCACTCCCAGCCCGACTTTTCCGGCAATGTCCGAAGAACGTATCGGGCTTTCGCTGTCTCTAACCAGCTCCAGAATATCCAGCGCCCGATCCAGTGATTGTATCAATGATTTTTTCTTTTCCATAGTTGGCAAACGCTATTTTTGTATAATGTTGTAATGGATACAATATTAATGTAATCTTCGATAAAAAAAAGTCAAGGTATGAATAATGTTTTTTTATCGCTGATTTACAATATAGAGCATTGACATTCCATAAAAGAACATGTATGGTACATAAAGGAACAACAAAAGTTTGCAAGGAGTTTACGGTGCATATTGAACGTTATAATTTTCAACCGATTTATTTTCAGCTTGCGGAGCGCTTAAAGCGCGACATAGCGGCAGGGATTCTTTCTGGACAGATGCCTACTGAAGATGAACTGTGCAAGCAACATGAAGTCAGCAGAAATACCATTCGCACCACGTTAAAGAAGCTTGATTCTGAGGGTCTTATATATAGAGTAAAAGGCAAAGGAACATTTGTCTCCCCAGTGCAAATCAAGCAGAAGATAATTCTGCTATTGATGAGTCTGCCGCTTGAGGGGCATAGAAATCTACACAGCCTTCAGGCAGGGGTCTCAATGCGATGTCATTCGGAAAAAATTCAGGTACGTATAATCAGTGACAATCATTTGACGGAATCAATTGAAGAAATAAAGAACAATCCCAAAATTCAGGCGGGAGTTTTGTTCCTTCGCCATGAAAATATTTCTCAGGAGATGATTGAACAACTCGAAAAGTCAGGAATTCCTTATTTGCTTGAGGGGCGAAATGTCATTTCTAACGCCAACTATGTGGATATAGACAACAAAGACGCCATGAGAAAGATCATTGATCATCTTTATGGTTGCGGGCATCGTCGCTATGCCATGGTTAGTACTAATGAACAAGGGACAACTCATTATAGGGAACGCGAAGAGGCAACGACAGTACACTTGCGCTCGTATGGAATAAAACTTGATGATAATTGTCTTGGTAGAGTTGATATATACGAGGACAATGGCAAGGAGCAGGTGGCAGAAATCATGACAGAATTTTTTAGTAATCCATCTCCCCCTACCGCGATAGTATGTGCATCGGACACCGTGGCCGCATGGGTGCAATCCTGGCTAAAAAAGCATAATATTCGTATCCCAGAAGATGTGTCCGTTACCGGTTTTGACGATATGGAGTTCTGCAAATACCTGGATCCGCCTTTGACTACAATCAGACAGGATTACTTTCAGATGGGCAGGATTGCCGCTGACAGTCTTCTTGAAATAATGAATAATTATATTAATCGCAAATTGCAGATTAAAGTAAAACTCAATCTAGTGGAGCGCGAAAGCACCGGGTCAGTAAAAAGCAACGCATAATTCGGGGAAACAGGTTATGAATAAAATTTTGTAATTGTAATGCCTACGCTTTTATTGAGATGTAAAATGTTGTAGCCATTATATTGTTGTCGTTTTTAAACAAAGGCACGAATAAAAGGTCGGAGAAAAGTAACTTCGGTCATATAGAACAATGATAAAATAATAGGAAATTATTGACAATGAGTAAAAGTACTATCCCTCAGGAAAACACCAAACCTGTTATATTCTGGCACTCGGATCCCGTGCGTCCGAATGAGACCGTGGTACTCGCAGGTGGCGATTTCAACGCGGATTCCGTAGTGGAATTTTGTTTTATCGAGGAAGACTCAGGCAAAACAAAGTGGAAAGCGGTAAAACCCGTTCAGTACAGCCGGATATCTTTGAAAGCCATAGTTCCTGTGGACTATTCTCCAGGAATGTTCGGTTGCCGGGTGAAACAGGAAAATCAGGTTTCTGCCACGGTTTATCTGAATGAGCCTGACGCTTGGTGGATGCAGGGCGATGAAGGCGTTGACCGGGTCAGTCAGAGCGGTTGGTTACGCATTTTAGGTAAATGCCTTGAGCTGACGTCAAAAACGGCGGTTAAACTCGAACCTATCGGCGGCGGAGAAGAGATTATCCTGAACCTTACTGAAAAATCCGAGTATAGTCTGAAAGCGGAAATACCGGCGATGTTGACTACAGGAAAATACCGCGTATCGGTCAACAATGGCGCCGGAGGAGTCAAGGGCTGGCGTAATATTGGAGAAATTGAGGCGCTTGAAGCTGTAAAGCCAGCGGAACGCATTTTAAATGTCGTTGATTTCGGCGCCGATCCCGGCGGCATGAAAGACTCAACTCTGGCAATAGTTCAGGCAACGGAAAGACTAAGCTGCCTGGGCGGCGGCATAGTATATTTTCCCCGCGGACGCTATCGCATTGACTCTATTCTCCGCTCCGGAACCTGGATTGCTTCTCCACTGATCATACCAGAAAAAGTAAGTTTCCGCGGAGATGGGGCTGACCTGAGTTGCCTGTGGTGGCCGGATCAGGATGAACCCTTGACCTGCCTGATTGAAGGACGTAGCAATTTTTCCATCGAAGACCTCAGTATTTATACGCAGGGACGGCATAGCACGCTTATTTCCGGCGAAAACAATGTTCGCATAAACCGGGTTTTAATCAGAGCTAACTGTTGCTATATGACTTTGGAAAATGGCGCGCAAGCTCATCATGGGCGTAAACTCGAAGGACAGGGAGCCAGCGGCTCCGCGATTATGCTATGGGGTGACAACAACCAAGTTACAAACTGCGATATATATACCTCTGCCTTGGCTCTTGATTTGCGCTCATGCCGTGGCAGTTTGATTGCCGATAATAAAATCCGTGCACAAAACATGCACTTTATGAGCGGCTGCTGCGAAATGATCTTTGAAAAAAATCAATTCAGCGGCAACCAGTTGACCACCGGCGGCAACAACAT
>JAFGXT010000380.1 GCA_016936495.1 Victivallales bacterium | reverse complement strand
TGAAATCTGAAGAGTTGAATAAGATTGATCCGGTGGAACTGGCGCAAATAGCACAATCAGCCTATGAGCATCATGCTCCGAAACTGATGTGGTTTTGCCGGGAAAGCTCAGTTCCAAACCAACGCTCTATAGGTCTGACGGCTTTGGCATATATAACAGAAATATTTGCAGAGTCAAAACACGCACCTCAAGTCAAACAATATATGACTGATCAATGGGATGACATGCTCAAAGGCAACTATCTTCCTGACGGCGGAAATCTAGAACATTCGTTCAACTACAACCAACAGGAAATTCGTGAGTTGGACGGCTTAAGCAAATTCTACGGAAAAAAACTGCCTGACAGTTTAAAGCGGATTGAGTCCACCATAAAAGCCAGAAAGGCTGTTGACGACGGTTTGCGAACTCCCCTTGGCGGTTTACCCCAGGTCGGAAACAATCAAGATGTATTAGGACAAAACGTCTGGGTAAATTCTGAAACGGGGAAAAAATATTGGGAGCTGACTAAAGTCAGAGGACGCTCTCCCCTTCGCCCACAGACATATACTTCTATAGCATTTCCCTACAGTGGTTTCTATGTCATGAGAGGCGGCTGGGAATTGAAATCGCCATACCTGTTCTTTATGAACGGCCGTCCGCAACGCGGTCATTCTATGCGTGATAATCTGGCAATTCAGCTGACGGCATTCGGCAGACAGTTTCTTGTTTGTTCAGGTCCTCCGACATATGGATTCAATTCCAACATCCCGGACGCGAAAGGCGCACGCCACTATTTAAGTGAAGAATCCGGATTTAAAAACAATACGGTCATAGTGGACGGAAAAGCTCAAGCGCGGAACACAAAAATAGCTACACGCGCTCCCCTTACTCCGGTAAAAAGCCGTTGGCATACTTCTTCGCGCTTCGACTATGTTGACGGTTGCTACGACTTGGGCTATACCGACACCCGCAATAAAAAGGCTCCAGTAGACATGAACGTCAAACATGAGCGCAGTGTGATATTCGTAAAAAGTGTTCCTTTGTGGATTATTTACGATAATATGATAAACACAGATAAAAAAGAACGCAAATATACCCAGATATGGAATTTCCCGCCTCTTATAAATGACGGCAATAACGTCGCCGGATTTAATGATGCACAGATTGTATATGATTGCGCTTCGAAAAAATGTGGCACGGCGGATACTGACGGACCTAACCTTGACATGTATCATTTCGGACCGGAAAAAATTGATTACAAACGCTATCACGGTGATCGTGAAAATTGGTTAGGCTGGTATTCCAGAAAGATTGGTGAAGCTGTTCCAGCACCTGATCTGCATGTAAATTGGCAGAGCGGGGACAGTAAAGGTCTGCTCACACTGCTTGTTCCCAGAGATAAGGATGCAAAAAATCCAATAAGATCAATATCGCCTGAAGGAAACAATGGCTTTATCGCGACGCTGATAAATGGAGCAAAGTTGGAAGTTACGGCGTCATCCAGAAAATTACTGGTAAAATATCAGAATGGCAAAGAGATTTGCGGTATAGCCAAAGGAGTTGAATCATTATCCATAGAAAACGAGAAAATTAATTCCTCCAAAGAATGTTTTGAATTTTCACGTGGAGACAATGAAACATTTAAAATTATCGACATCGTCATCCCGGGGAAACAAATACTTAAGACTTCGAATACGGATAAACCTGAACTTCGCGCCGCGGATCTGAAAGACGCGAAAGGGCTTACCCCCGGATTACTCTGCCGTTACGCTGAATATAATAACAAAGCCAGACTTTTTGACATCATGAAAAAAGCTGAAACAGCTCCGCTTGAAACGTTTATAGCAAAAAATCATTCACCTGAAAAATTCCAGGGCAGACAACGTTACGGCTTGCTGTTCACCGGATATCTGGAAGTGGAAAAAGACGGCATTTACACCTTTGAACTGAATTCCCCGAATGCCGACGCCGCGTTGTTCATATATAATCCAGATCAGGAATTAATGGGTCCGCCCTTGGTCTTCACTGACTATAGAAGCAGCCAATCCATCGCCAGTACAGGGTTAAAGAAAGGTCTGCATTGTATTCGCATTGAATACAAACATCATCTGGGCAAACAGAAAGATTTAAGCATAATAATTGACGGGAAATTTCCACTTCAGGAAATGAAGCTCTATTATACTCCAACCCTGAACAAAAAGAGTTCATTATGATAGATACAAATATATGCGCATGGGACTGGATAGTTATATGTTTCTATTTCATCTTTGTCATAGGCATTGGATTTTTATTCAAACATGTAAACAAAAACGCAAGTGACTTTTTCCGTGGCGGTGGTAACATGTTATGGTGGATGGCCGGAATGTCGGCGATCGCGGCCAGCCTGAGCACATGGAGCTTTACCGCCGCTTCCGCAAAAGTGTACCGGACTGGATTTCTATGGCCATTCAGCAGTCTGCTCGCAGGAGGCATCAGTTGCATTATTCTTTGGTATCTGGCGCCACGCTTTCGCCAGATGCGCGTGGTTACCAGCCTTGAAGGAGTAGCCCGGCGCTTCGGTTTCGGTTCGGAACAGTTTTATGTATATCTTACATTACCGATGGGATTGTTCTGGGGCGGAGTAGGCGCCTGTGGAAGCGCGATCTTTTTTTCCGAAGCACTGGGCATAGGAGTACCGCAAACCCTCGTCGCAGTCGTATCAATAGTAACGATAATGTCTATGTTCGGCGGTCAATGGGCAGTTGCGGCCAGTGACTTCGTCCAAGGGCTGCTGATGTTCCTCACGGTTTTAGTGGTGGTATACTTTTCTTTGGGGTTGCCTGAGATAGGCGGAATCGGCAATCTCACAAATTCATTGCCCGAACGCCACTTCAATTTCACAGAAAACACACACGCGGAAATTGTCATCGCCTGGTTGATTGTTTCTCAAATACTTACGGTCTTTGGAACAATGAATCTTAATGGAGAGGGAGCCAGGTATCTTGCCGTCAAGGATGGCAAACAGGCACGCGGAATGGTAATGCTGCGTTTAGTATTGTTCGTAGTTATTCCGGTTGTCATGATCATGCAGATTCCCGCAATCTGTGCAGCCACGGTCTTTCCTGACATGGAGGCAATCTTCCCCAATATGAAAGTTCCGGAAGAAGGAGCATTTCTGGCAATGGCTTTCAAAACTCTTCCACAAGGCATGATGGGATTGCTCATATGCGGAATGTTTGCCGCCGCCATGTCAAGTATGGATTCATCCTTGAATTTCAATGCCGGATATTTTGTCCGCAATATCTATATTAAATATATCAACCGTAACGCATCGGGCAAACGTCAACTTATGATGGGACGGGTGTTTACTTTGATATTCGGAGCGATTATCATTATTATCGGGTTGTCTTTCCACAGCAGCAGAGAAATGGATCTGTTCAATGTATTTCAAATTCTAAACGCTATGATCTGGTTGCCGTCCCTTGTTCCTACTTCTTTGGGAATGATATATAAACGCACTCCAGGATGGTCTGGATGGAGTACGGTTCTTGTTGGACTCGTTACCGGCGCAATCGCAAAATTCATATACTCCAATGAAGGAATGCAGGCAATTCTAGGCATTGCCAGTGAAACAACTAAAGCGGAAAAGGCGGATATGGAATTTATCTTCATCACCCTGATTGTATTGGTCGCCACCGTCGGATGGTTTTTCTTTTCATCATTATTCTACAACAAAACCAAGGAAGAATACAAAGAACAAGTGAACCTTTTCTTTATAGATATAAAAACGCCTATAGATCATAAAAAAGAAGATGTACGCAATCAGGACGCGATGCAATACCGTCTGGTAGGCATAATGTGTATTATTTTCGGAGGATTTGCAACACTGGGTATGCTCATTCCGAATCCACTGAGCGGGAGATTGTGCTTCCTCTTTGTCGGAGGTATAATATTAACTTTAGGCATAGTGCTGTTTTCAATATCAGTGAAAAAGCTTAAAGATGATCCGAATGCAGAACTTTAATTAAAATTTAAGGAATATGAATTATGAAGACTTCATTATTGCTCATGCTTTTCTCTCTCTCATGCAATATATATGCAGTGAATACTCAAATGATGGAAATACCCTCCGGAAAATTCACCCGGTCTGATGGTAAAACAATTCAAATTAAAAGTTTCAGTATTCTTAATACTGAAATCACATGGTCCCAGTTCAAAGCCGTAAAAGACTGGGCAAACAAACAAGGATACGAAATAAATGGAGGAATTGGGCAGACAGACCTGCCCGCTCAAAATATCTCCTGGTACGACGCAGTCAAATGGTGTAACGCCCTCTCTGAAATGTCAGGAAAAACACCAGTTTATTATTTCAATGGTCAATTATACAAAAAAGGCAACGCAGATCTGACGAATAAAGATGTAAAATGGGACGCCGACGGATACAGATTGCCCACCGAAGCAGAATGGGAATACGCCTATCGCGCCGGTACTTCCACATGCTTTTACTGGGGTGAGTTCCCCCGGGAGGGAGAACCCGTCAATCATGAATACGCGGTCTTTCACTTCTGGGGTACAGAAGAAATCAATGGCGGTCCCTTGCGTGGAGGATCAAAAAAACCAAATGCCTTCGGCCTCTATGACATGGCGGGCAATATGGAAGAATGGGTATGGGACCGTTATTCCTTGAAATATAAAAACGTGGGAACTGACAACCCCAAAGGCCCGGACACTGGCTTCTGGCGGGTTCTAAGAGGCGGAGGCTTTGTCATCGACCGCATTTTTACCGCCGACGCGAGACATATGTCATATCCATTCTGGATCAATTGCGACATTGGCTTCCGCATCGCCTCCAGCAATCCCAAAGCTGACACAAAAACGCTCAACTCCATAAAAGTGTTGCCTTTAAACGCAAATGATACAAAACCTTATTCCTCCCAAAGGAATATTCTTGATATACGTAAAAATTGTGACGAAGATACATGCAAACGCCTGTTCCCGCTTCTGGATTTAAATGCCCCCTCCATGAAAAGCGTAAAAACCGCATACCTGGAAAATAATTATTCCGAAGCCTTAACCCACTTCAGAAATATAATGCTCGAGCGCATTAAAACGGAAGATTGGATTCCATGGCCCAATGACTATATTGACCCCCGGGATAGAAAATACTGGGAGTCAAGATTCGAACAAAAACGCCCCTTTAATATTGCAGATTTCCAAAACTGCTGGCAGTTACGACACAACAATATTTTCG
>JAFGXT010000379.1 GCA_016936495.1 Victivallales bacterium | reverse complement strand
TTACCTGTTTGGCAAACTAAACGCACAGCTTTTTATAGGTGATGTGCATTTAATCTGACAAATGTGCATTTACTTTTTCAATTGACCAGAAAGTTGCAAATGTGAAAATGTAAAGTTGTAAAGTTGTAAGAGAGGTGGATTTTCGTTCATCGGCTCTTCTTGTTTTTCTACCCACGCGCTTTTTTTTATATTTTTTGCTATGCTGACGTTAAAAATATTGAAAAAACTATAAAAGCTTATAAATTTGTATGAGTATAGGTCGATAAATTTAAGTGAAGATATAATTTTACCTTAAACTGTGATTTTTGCAAAACAGGAAGACGATGAAAAAGAACACGGACAGATTAAAACGCGATAAAAAAGTTGCTTTGGTCAGAACTGACGAGGGGACTACTTTGTTATCAGCTGCTTCTGCCGAAATTAGATTTAATTCTCCGATTACGCCTTCGTCAAGTCTGCGGAACGCGATTAGCAAGCTTAGTGAGCTTGAAGAACGCAGTCAGCTTCGCGCCGACGCTATCCGCAATGGTAAATTTATCATAGAAAATTGGCATCCGCCTACTGAACAGGAAATTGATAAGATCATCGCTAATATGAAAAAGCGTCTTCTTGCCTGATTTCCTCCTTTTTTCTTCATGGATTATTAACTTTCCTTATCTCTCCCGCTCTTGGCACGTCATGTGCGTGTAAATTCCTCGGTTAAATTTAATTTTAAAGCAACAGAGGAAAAGAGCATATGAATAGAATCGGTTATAGCGCTATGTCGGGCATGAATCTCGAAGCCAGGCGACAGGAGATAATTGCGAACAATATTGCCGCCGCAAATATCCCTGGATATAAAGCCGAATTTCTGTTATCCAGCCCGAATAAAGGTTCCTCCGGTGATTCGGTGGTGGGCGTTTCAGGCGGAAAGATCAAGGTGGATTTTACTCAGGGAACACTTAAAAATACTGGTCGCCAGATGGATTTTGCTCTTCAGGGCGATGGCTTTTTCAAGGTCAAAACTACAGATAATAAGTTTCTTTATACGCGCAATGGAGCTTTTGCTCTGGATCAAAATATGACTCTGGTAACCGATCAGGGCTTCCAGGTTGTAGATGATAACGACAATCCGATTGTGTTCCTGCCTGATGATAATATCAGCAACCTTGAAGTGAAATCCGACGGTACTCTCACGCTCAGGGGCACACTTGAAGAAGGTTTTGTTTACAGGGATATGGCTAAATTAGGTATTGCTCAGGTTGAGAACAAGGAGGATCTTGAGCGGCTTACCGGCAGTTATTTCCGTATGGCTCAGGGGAAAACGGCAAAGGTGCCGGAAGCTCCAGAGGTGTTCCATGTATCCAATTGCCGTCTTGAGACTTCTAATGTATCCCCGGTTAAATCCATGGTACAGATGATTCAGAGTTCCCGCGAATTCGAAATGGGTTCACGGGTGATGAAGATGCTTTCCGATATGAGTTCCAAGGAGGAACGTACATTTGGGACGTAAGATAACCTTTTGAATAATAATATGATATATTAATAATAACGGAGAATTGAACAATGAATAATGCATTATGGATCGCGGCCAGCGGAATGGAAGCTCAGGAGCTTAGAACCGCCACTATAGCCAATAATATCGCCAACATCAGCACCACCGCTTACAAGCGTGGGGTGTCGCAATTTCAGGATATGCTTTATCAGCGTATGTCCACTCCGGGATCAGCCACTGCGGGAGCGTCGGATATTCCTACCGGTATCCAGATTGGTACCGGGGTGTCTACCGGAACTGTAACTAAGTATTTCGGGCAAGGTGGTTTGCAACAGTCCAGCTCTCAGACAGATCTGGCGATTGTCGGCAATGGCTTTTTTCAGGTGCAGTTGCCTAATGGTGAACTGGCGTATACCCGTGCCGGTAATTTCCATATAAATCAGAATGGTATGGTGGTTACTTCCGATGGTTATCAAGTGTTGGGATTTCCTACACTTGATACTAATTCTGAATCCGTAACCATAGCCAAGGATGGTACTGTAAGTGAATACGTCAATGGCGCCAATGTGGAAAAGGGGCGTATTCAATTGGCGCGTTTCAGTAATCCTGAGGGACTTACTTTCCTGGGTAGTAATCTTTATGGCGAAACTGAAGCCAGCGGCGCGGTTCAGGTCGGGGAACCGGCATCCTCGAATATGGGAGCGATTTCTCAATATTATCTTGAAGGTTCAAATGTAGAGATAGTTGATGAAATGGTGGATCTGATCGCGGCTCAGCGCGCGTATGAGCTTAACTCAAAATGCGTTAAGACAGCTAGCGAAATGCTCCAGGAAGTAGCCAATCTGAAACCTTGATGAAACTATAACACCCGGAGGTGAACATATGAAAACAGGTGGAATAATGACAGTAATGATGACATTGGCGGTGTCGCTGATGTTAGTTGACGTCGTCGCTGCCGAGGTTTCTGCGCCTCAGGCAAGAATTTTGCGGATAAAAACAAGAGTATCGACCCGGAATGCCGAGATCAAACTCTCCGACATGGTTGACAATGCCAGTATACTGACCGCTGACGAAGCGGCATACGAAGTAATGCAGACCCCGGCAGAACGTGATGTGACCATGTCTTTGGTGGATGTGGCTTATTCTTTGCAACGGTTTCCATCTTTGATGGATGTACGCTTGCGTGGATCTCAGCAGGTTACGATAGCGCGTCTGAACGATATGCGTTATGTGGATCAGACCAAACAGCAGATACTGGCGTATCTTAGCGCCAACGCCCCGTGGAAGGAATGGCAGATTGAATTGATGTTCGACGCTAATGACGAGAATGTTATTTCCAGAGTAGGGCCGTTCAAGCGGATTGAAGTGATGCCTTTTGATACGCGCGGCATGATTGGAGTTGTTGATTTTCACATCAGTTTTTATGATAAAGATGATAAATTGATCAAAAAGATGAATCTTAGTCCAAAAATTTTAAGGCGTGCCAATGCTTATGTGATGCGTGATACCCGTGGTCCCGGGCACGTTGTCCAGAAAAGTGACCTCAAAATAGCTCCTGTATGGATTGGCGGCGATCAAAATCGTTATGTTACTGACGAAAACGACTGTGTTGGCAAGGAATTAGCTAGAAGAGTAAACGCAGGTGATTTTATCAATCAACCGGATCTGGTAAATCCGATATGTGCCAAACGCGGTCAGATGATATGGGTTACATCCAAATCCGGCGGGTTGTCAGTGAAGCTTGGTGTTCAGGCGATACAGGGTGGCAGGCTGGGTGATACAATCCGGGCGGTAAACCGGTCGACCAGAAAAGAGCTGAATGTGGTGCTCACCGGCGATCGCGAAGCGGTTTTTAAACTATAGGAATATAAATCAAGGTGGAACAGGTCATGAAGAAAATATCAACATTAGTAGCGGCATTGATGGTTTCCGGTTGTTTGTATGCCGGAGATCCGGCTGATAATCTGCGGTTCGCGGTGAATCTGTTTTCCGTGGATCGCGCCAGAGATATCGGTGATCTGCTGACTATTGTAATCAGCGAATCCTCGACTTCCAATAAGAAAGAAGACCTTGTCACTTCAAAAACCGCCACCGCGCAACAGGCCGCTGATGGTGGCTGGTTCGGAACTCCAGTCAGTGGCGCGACTAATATGTTTCAGAAGTTAAGCAATAATTTCAAACGTGTCATGAATAACGGCAATCTGCCTATTGCTAATTATCAGATTGACGCGACCAGTAAGTTTACCGGTTCCGGTTCGGCTACTTCAAATGATTCTCTGGACATGACCATGACCGTCAGGGTTGTGGACAAATTGCCAAATGGCGTGATGGTTGTCAGAGGCGATCGCCGTGTCGTTATCAGAAATGAAAGTGTCAACATGGTGGTTACCGGTCTGGTCAGGGTCAGGGATGTAAACGCGAATAACAGCGTGGAATCCGCTCGTGTTGCCGATGCTCATATTTACTATGAGACTTCCGGCGAGGTCTCACGCGGCGCCAGACCTGGTTATGTATGGCGTATTTTTCAGTGGCTTAACCCATTCTAATTTGCACAGGGAGTTGATATGATGAAATATATAAACACAAAAATGCTGGCGGTGGCTTTGCTGACCGCATCCATCGGGGCTTTCGCTCAGAATGCCGTAAACCCGAACTTGCAGGTGGCGATGAATGATCCGGCTACAGTTCCGGTCAGCGCTCCCAAGGTTCCAGCCGCTCCGTTGAAAGTGCTTTCAGATCCCAGGGTTACTCCGTTTGGAGCACAGTTTGTCAGAGTAAAAGACGTCGCCAGGCTTAAGGGGTATGAAAGTTATGAGCTGGTTGGTTACGGTATTGTCGTCGGATTAAATGATACCGGGGATTCCGATAAGACTTTGACTCAGCAGACCATTGCCAATATGATGCAGAATTTCAATATAGTGGTTAATCCCGGAGATTTGACCGCAAAGAACGCCGCTGCGGTAATAGTTACTGTTACAATTCGCGGTAATCGCCGCAAGGGTGATATGATCAGCGCCAGCGTCAGCGCCATAGGTGACTGCGATTCCATTTCCGGCGGACAGCTGGTAATGACGCCGCTTCTTGGCGCAGACGGGGAAGTCTGGGCGTTGGCTCAGGGACCGGTTACCACCGGCGCGTACAGTTTTGGCAGCAGCGGCGATGGTGGAGATAAGGTTACCAAGAATCATCCGACTGCCGGTATGCTTACCAACGGTGTGAAATTGTTGCGCGATTTCGGTCCTGATTACAGATCCGATGATATGATCACATACATTTTAAATGAACCGGATTTCACCTCTGCTGTAAATCTTGCCAAATCTATAAACGATAAATATTTTGGCGTCGCGGTGGTAAAAGACGCGTCCTCCGTTCAGGTACGTATCCCCAATAATTATAAGGACGAAAATATCGTCGCACAATTCATCAGTGAAGTCGGGCAGTTGTATTTTGTTACAGACAGTGTCGCAAAAGTCGTCTTTAACGAACGTACCGGCACCATTGTCATCGGTCATAATGTGAGAATTTCCAACGCCGCGGTCAGTCATGGCAATCTTTATGTGAGGGTTCAGAACGAGCAGGGGGTCAGTCAGCCTGGAGCTTTTGCCGGTGGTAACACTCAGGTGATAAACCAGCAGACCACCAGTGCCAAAGAAGAACCGGCTTCACTGTTCGAGTTGGAAAATACTACCACCGTGAGTGAGCTGGTCAGTGCGCTTAACAGTCTGGGCGTAACTTCCCGCGATATTATGATAATCTTTCATGTCCTGAAACAGGCGGGCGCTCTGCACGCCGAGCTTGAAGCAATATAACAGCGGAGAAATTGATCATGAATACTATTTCCAGCGAATATATGCCTGTTGAAAGTCTGCTTGAGCAGTCTCGCGGGGGGCAAGTTGATGAGGCGACTAAAAAAGATCTGGCCTTGAGAAAGGTGTGCAGTGACTTTGAATCAGTGTTGACTTCCGCTTTTTTAAAAGAAGGCATGAAATCTGCTAAAGAATTAAGTAAGTGTGATGAAGATGAGGAAGATTCAGGATCAGAAAGTTATATGGACATGGCGCACGAGCAAATAGCCGAATTTATCGGTAGCCAGGGAATGATGGGAATAGGCAAAGTGCTCTACGAATCCATGAAAAGCAGAATTGATAATGCAAAATAAAATTATTGATAGTATAAACAGATGATACAGGAGAATGACTGATGAGTACTATGAACGCAAACAGTGATACTCTCAATTTTCAGGGAGTATCAGATCAATTGAAGAGAATAATCGGCGATCTGACCGATTCTTCAGTCCGTCTCCAGAGCGCGGTGGTAGCCAGAGATGTTGAAGCTGTATGGCAGATTATAGGCGAACAACAGGAAAGTATGGCGCTCTTCGATAAATATAATTATCTTTGGAAACAGATCGTCGTTGATACCGGAATCCAAAGTCCGCAAATCACTCAGATCAAATCTGAACTAAATGAGAATTTGGAACATCTTAAACAGACAGGCAGTAAAAACGCAGTGCTTATCAGAAGTTTTCTTGCCGCGATCAATAAAGCATTCAAGCGTACCGTCGGCTTGGGTGCCAAAAGTAAAGTTTACAGCAAAAAAGGCAAGATGTCATATAAACAGGCGTCTATGCTGATAAATCGGCTCGGATAAAGGAGGAGTAGAAAAATGTCATTGACTTCAGCAACAAATGTGGCAAGTAGCGCATTGCTGTCCAGGCAGTCGCAAATGGAAGTGATTACTTCCAATGTCGCCAATTCGGACAATAAGAATTATCATCTCAGAAAAGCCACTTTGCAAAGTATCAATATAGGTACTCTTGGTACCGGGGTTTATGTATCCTCCGTTACCAGATCATACGACGCCGCTTTGGAGGAAAGCCTTCGTGATTCCACATCCTCATATAATTATCAGTCATCTTATAATTCAAAAATTTCCGATATTGAAACCGTTCTCGGTCCTAATGCGAAAAATCCGCTGAATGAGTCCGTTGTCGAATTTGCCGATGCTTTGCAGAATCTGACCACCAGCTCTGATAGCTCCACTGCCCGTTCGGCACTTATCAACTCGGCGAATAATCTGTCTTCAACTCTTAACTCTTCTTATTCATCGCTTGCAAGCCTGCGGGATACAATTGCCAATAACGACGTCAATGGCAATGGTCTGTTGTCCACCGAAATCGATGAACTTAATAACCTTGTTGAAAATTTGATTACTCTTAATGAAACTATTTTCACGCTTGAAAATGGCAATTTCTCCAAGCAGCAGGCACTGGATCTGCGCGATGAACGCGACGCTATAGTAAAAGATATATCCAAGTATGTCGATATCAATGTCAATGAAGAGCCTAATACCCAGTATACGGTTGAACTGAACTTGGCTTCAGGAACGGTTACTTTGGTTGACGGTACCGTGTTTCCCTCTCTCGGAGCCAATTCGCTGGAACTGGTTATGGATGATACCGATGGTGACGGTATCTACTCTACTTTGATCCATTTTAATGATGCAGTCGCCGGTACTTCTACTCAGATAGACTTGGCTGATGAGTCCGGTTCAATTCAAGCGCTTGTTGACAGTCGGGATTATATGTGCGAAGTCATGGAAGATTTGTATAACTATACAGTTTCCTTTGCCAATGCCATCAATACAGCTCAGGCTGCCGGTTTTGATTTGAATGATGACGTCGGTGCTGCTCTGTTCAGCGTTCCGGCGGCGCAGCCTGCTTCCGGCAATATTATGGGAGTTATTATTTCCGATCCCAATAAGATCGCCGCTGCTTCTGTTACCGGTCAGTCCGGTAATGGAACCAACGCCTTGAATATGTGGAAAGATATTAATGGCAATGTCATATATAACGGCAAGTCGCTGTTGCTGTATTCTGATCAGATCCTATCTGATGTCTCGCTTGAAGTCAGTAATTCGGCACGTCTTGCCGAAACTGCTGAAACCGTTAAAACTATGTATGAAAAAGCGGTCTCCGCCGTCAGCGGGATAAGTATGGATGAGGAAATGGTTAATATGCTGGAAGTCCAGAGAGCTTATCAGGCCGCATCTAAGATGGTTACTGTAATCGATGAGATGATTGAGTCAGTTATTCAAATGGCATGATCCTTAAATAACAGGGAGTAATGAAAATGAAAGACAAGAAAAACGAAAGAGAAAAAGGCGAAGGACGCAGTGTGGTCTCCGGTTCCGTAAAATCATTGTTTATGGAATTGAACAACCAGCTTCAGAACTATCTTGATGCCTTGAAAACCGCTTCCTCTGATCAAAATTCAAACTGAAAACAGGTGTGAATAAATGGTTACGGGTAAACTGTCCAATGAAAAACTTCAACAGGCTTTGGTGCTTTATACTACCAATGTTGAACAAGCGTTGAAGTGTATGGAAAACGAAATCGCCGTGGTGGTCGATGAACAGAACCGTCTGCGCGGAATCGTTACCGACGGGGATATCCGGCGCGCTTTTCTCCGCGGCGCCGGGATACATACTCCGCTGCATGAGTTTATGACCGTCAACCCTATAACCATTTCAGAAAATGATAGATTTTCCAGCTCCGAAATAATGGCGCTGATGCTAGAGAAAAAGATTCGCCACCTGCCAGTGGTGAATGAACAAAATATTCCAGTTGGACTGGAATTGCTCAAGGATCAGTATGATGAGAATGATATTGCCCGAGCCGTCCTCATGGCGGGAGGAAAAGGTACACGACTTCATCCTCTGACCATTGATACGCCTAAACCGCTGTTGCGTATCGGCGACAAGACTATTATCGATAACGTCATCGAGGGACTCAGTTCTTCAGGCGTCAGCAATATCGCCGTATCGGTGAATTATCTCGGCAATCAAATCAAGGATCATCTGCGCAATCAGAATAAAGACAATTTAAATATCGAGTATCTGGAAGAAAAGCAGGCGTTGGGAACCGCTGGAGCGTTATCTTTGCTCACTCCACGTCCTGAACGGGGGTTTATCGTTATGAACGCCGATCTGATGACCGAAGTTGATTACAAGGCATTTGTCCGTTTTCATAGGGATGGCGGTAATGACGTTTCCATCTGTGTCAGGAAAATACAGGAGACGATACCTTTTGGCGTCGTCGAACTCGGCGCAGATAACCGGGAAGTTATAGACGTAAAGGAAAAACCGGTCAATACTTATCTGGTTAATGCCGGTATTTATATGCTTGAGCCGTGGATAATCGACCTGATTCCTCAGAATGCTCCTTATGATATGGTGTCTCTGATCCAGTCGGCGATCGGGCACGGATACAAAGTAGCAGCTTTCCCCATCCTGGAATATTGGAGGGATATAGGGCAACACCATGAAATGGATGAGGCAAGAAGGGAATGGAACGAAAAGAAAAAGGAATCTAATATAGAGGTGCCATTATGTGTTCATTAAGAGTGTCAGATTTGTCGTTGATCAGTACGATGCAGAGTTCGGTTACCAATAACCGCGATGCCTATTCCAAGATCATGCTCCAGCTTTCCACCGGACAGAAGTATCTTACCCGGTCTGAAAATGTGTCTGAGACCCAGGAGGCCTCTCTCCTGTCCATCAGTGCGTCAAAATACAATCAATGGGTAACTAATCTCAATCAGGCAAAGACCTGGGAGCAGATAACTGATTCGTCCAATCAGCAGGTTCTTGACATCATGCAGCAAATGAGTGCGCTTCTGGTCGAAGCCAACACTCAGATTAATTCCCCCAGCGATTTGGCGACCATCGCCACTGAGATCAATGAGATCATCGAATCGCTCGTCGATTTGGGCAATACGACCTATTCCGGAGTAAATCTTTACGCTGGAACCGGTACTTGCAGTGAAACCTTTTCCGTAACCTATGATGTTGATGGTAATATCGACACCGTAACGTATAACGGCTCCGGCACTCAGCGCAGTATTTCCACCGCCGAGACCTCGACCATTTCATACGGTACGCTGGGGTCAAGTATGTTTGATTTTCAGTATACAGACAAGGATGGCAATGTTAAGAATGTGGATGTGTTTGCCTCGCTCATCTCTCTGCGCGATGACTTGTCTAATGGAATTGTCAACAGTGATACATTGAAAGATCTCGAAGCCGCCGTTGACAATACTATCGCCTGCACAGTGAGAACAACTTCCAGTCAGAATCGGATTGATAACTCCATCAGCGGACTTAAAAGTCTTTCTCAGGTTACCTCCAATACGGTGAGCGATCTGCTCAATGTTGATGAAGCTGAAGCAATTACTGAATTTTACGCAGTAGAAGCGTCATTGCAGGCGGCCTTGGAAATGGTCGGTAGAGTCAATCAAATGTCTATCGTCAATTATATTAAATAGTAATAGTTGAAGTCAATAAAAAACGCCGCGTCGATCAAAATCTTCGCGGCGTTTTGTCGTTCTAAAGCTAACTAATATATTATGCCTTTTTCAGCATAAGCAGTAATTCCTGCTCATAGGCATCAAGATCATCAATGTTGATTTTTGCGACCCCGCTCTTCATTGCCGCCTCCGCTACTCTGCGTGCTACCCTGGGAACTACGCGCGGATCGAAAGGTTTTGGGATGACATAGGTACTGCTCATTGGGCATTCTCCGTCAAACATTCCCGCGGCGAAATCCTGTGGATAGGCTTCTTTTAATATCGCGAGTACATTGTCCGGAATCTTTTCCGAGGCTATTTCCGCCAGTGCCATTGAAGCGGCAAGCTTCATGTCTTCATTGATATCCGAAGCCCGGACGTCAAGTGCTCCACGGAAAATCCCGGGAAAGCCTAAAACATTGTTGACTTGATTCGGAAAATCTGTTCTTCCGGTTCCCACCACTGCGGCTCCTGCATCGAGTGCGTCCTGCGGGTATATTTCGGGTACTGGATTCGCCATTGCGAATATCACCGCGCCGGAAGCCATTGATCTGACCATGTCCTGATTTATGGCATTGCCGACCGATACACCCACAAATACATCCGCGCCTTTCATGGCGTCAGCCAGCGTACGTGCCTGAGTGTCCGCCGCAAAACGTTGTTTTTCCGGAGTCATGCTTTCGGTACGTCCTTTATAGATAACTCCTTTTGAGTCGCACATGATGAAGTTTTCACGTTTAGCGCCGGCGGAGATATAGAACTCAGAACAGGCTATTCCTGCCGCTCCTGCTCCGTTGACCACAAAGCGGCAGTCTTCTATCTTTTTGCCTGTTACTTTGATGGCGTTGATTATTCCTGCCAGAGAAATTATGGCGGTTCCGTGTTGATCGTCATGAAATACCGGAATAGACATGGTCTTTTTCAGCGTCTGTTCGATTTTAAAACATGCCGGAGCTCCGATGTCTTCCAGATTTATGCCGCCAAAAGAAGGTTCCAGGCGCTCGACGGTCTCAATGATCTTGTCCGCGTCGGTGCGACCGCTTTCATCAAAAACTTTGCCCAGGCAGATGGGCATGGTGTCAATTCCTGCAAATTCCTTGAACAATACCGCTTTGCCTTCCATTACCGGCATACCTGCTTCGGGACCGATATTGCCCAGCCCCAGTACTGCTGTGCCGTCGCTTACTACGGCTACGGTGTTGGCGCGGGAAGTATATTTCCAGCTGTTATCCGGATTGTCTTTGATCTTCAGGCAGGGAATGGCTACGCCGGGGGTGTATGCCATGGACAGATCCGCCTGGGTTTTGCATCGTTTGCTGGAGCTCATGGTTATTTTGCCGGGAATGGGCTCTGCATGGTATTTCAAGCTCGCTTCTTCAAATTCTTTACTGCTGCTCATAAAATCCTCAGTGTTTTTGTTGGTGAAAACTAATAAAGCCATCCAATGGCTGTAAAAATCTTATTCTCTGACCGGTATATGGTGTTTTTTTAGATGTTCCTTGGCTTCATGAATTGTATAAGTGCCAAAATGGAAGATACTTGCCGCCAGAACCGCGTCAGCTTTGCCTTGCTGAAGCACATCTACCAGGTGGTCAAGCGTTCCGGCCCCGCCGGAAGCTATCACCGGGACGGAGACATTTTCGGAGATCACGCGGGTAAGTTCACAGTCATAACCGTCTTTAGTTCCATCGCAATCCATACTTGTCAGCAGTATCTCTCCCGCTCCAAGTTCGACTGCGCGTACTGCCCAGTCGAGCACATCAATACCCGTTGGTTTTCTGCCGCCGTGAGTATATACTTCCCATTTTCCGGGTTGACCCGGAACTCTGCGGGCGTCAATGGCTAGTACGATGAACTGGCTGCCGAATCTTTCCGCTCCTGCTCTGATGATGTCAGGGTTGGCTACAGCCGCGCTGTTTATGGAAACTTTGTCCGCTCCTGAATTCAGCATCAGGCGCATATCTTTCACTTCGCGAATGCCGCCGCCTACGGTGAGCGGAATAAACACCTGTTCCGCTGTGCGTCTTATCACATCCACCATGGTGGAACGGTTGTCGCTGGTGGCGGTGATGTCCAGAAATACCAGTTCATCAGCTCCCTGGCGGTTGTATTCGACCGCAGCCTCAACCGGGTCTCCGGCATCTATCAGATCGACAAAGTTCACGCCTTTGACCACGCGTCCGCCGGTTACGTCAAGGCAGGGGATTATTCTTTTCGCCAGCATAGTTTATTCCTTGTGGACAAGTGATTCGCGAACCGCCTTTTTTCCGGCTCTGAACGCTTTTATGTTCAGATCCACCACTTCGGGTTTGCGTGAGAAACGTTCGATTATCGCTTCTTCAAAGACGCGGTCGAAATCCTGTTTGTCGCTGCCTTCAAGATAATGCTCATCCAGCGCCAGCGACAGCGCACCCAGGATAACTGAATTGGCGTATCTTATATTGCCTATTTCGTTGGCTATATCTGAAGCGTTGACCGCGAAGACTATCTTGTCGGGCGTGCACTCCGGCAACTTGATTACAGAACTGTCATACAGCAGTACGCCGTTTTCCTTGAGATCTGGCAGGAATTTGTCCATGGATGGCTGGTTCATAACGATTAATAAATTGATGGCATCGTCAATTATCGGTGAGCCTACTTTATTACGATTGAGCACTACTGAACAGTTGGCTGTGCCACCGCGCATTTCCGGACCGTATGAGGGGAGCCAGGTTACGTTGAAATTACGTAATTTACCCATGGACGCGATCATTAGTCCCAGACTTAGAATACCTTGTCCGCCGAAACCGGCAATCTTGATTCTGCGTTCTTTTTCAAATACTTTTGATAGATTGCGGAAATCATCGCTTTTACTTTCGGTGGCGGTGGTCGGATACAACGCCCGTTTTACCATTTCCTGGTCAAATATCGGTGTCGGACGCTCTATTGGTTCGCGTTCATCAGCGATGTCCTTGAATTTCTTTATCGGAAAATATTCGGTCATTTTATCTTCTATGAAACTGTTCATTTCCGTGGCGTTCATTTTCATGTTCACCGGGCAGCCGGATAGAAATTCAATCAGGGAAAAGCCTTTTTTCTCTTTCATATACTGCATCCCCTTGCGGAGAGCTTTCCGGGCTTTCATGATATGTGCAGGGCTGCTTAACGCTACCCTTTCGACGTATATCGGAGAATCCAGAGCCGCCACCATTTCACAGACTTTGAGCGGATAACCCTCGTTGAGCGGCGAGCGCCCGTAAGGAGAAGTCTGAGTTTCCTGACCGGGCAGAGTGGTCGGAGCCATTTGCCCGCCGGTCATGCCGTAAATGGCGT
>JAFGXT010000378.1 GCA_016936495.1 Victivallales bacterium | reverse complement strand
TTCTGGGAGTATTGGTGTCCCTGACTGCCGCCATAATCCAGTATAATACCACCTACAGCGGCGCGACGGCGGTGATAACAGGCAAACAGGCAAATGTATATTCTCTGCCTTCTACCAATTCCGGTAGAGTGGAGTTTAAGCTGCGCAATGGCGAATTGGTAAAAATAATCGAACAACGTTCTTCCTGGATCAGAATACGTTCCGATGCGGGCGAAGGCTGGATACGTGCCGGAGAGCTTATGGCCATATGGAGCGATAACCAATCCGGCGGCGGCAGATTCTCTGCCGACCACTGACCCGCGGAATTGAAAAAATATTGCAGCCGAGACTTTTGACCGTCTCCTCCAGTTCCCTTCATCTGCGAAAAAAGTGTAAATAAGCAGAAATTTTTTTATAAAAAGGACTTTACAAATTCTCATTTTTGATTATATTATGTGCTGGAAAAATTATAACGGCTCTTAACCACTAACCAGGAGGTTTATTATGGCCGGAAAGGGCGATAAACGCAGACCCGGAGATGAGAAAAAGTACCGTGATAATTGGGAAAACATCTTCGCCAAGGTAAGAAAACCTGCGTGAGTAAAAAATATTTTCGAAAAAGACGTCTTCACCATACGAAGACGTCTTTTTAGTATATCAGGCACTCGATGGAGAAAGACCTTGCTGGCGGTCATTGCATGGCTTGCAATATGAAAATCTATCGGAATATGTATCAAAAAAAATACAACAGTCAATTTAAGCCATCAGATTTAAAACCTCGGATCTGACTCTTAGGAGTCGTAAAAAATAACCTTTACATCTACGCGTCTCTCCCGGTTGCTTTGCGGGATAATTCACGCATCTTGTCAAGTTAATTTCCTTCTTTTTTCGCGATTTCGCTAACTGGTTCGGCGTTCTCTATGAGCATGGACGCGGCAAGTTGTAAACGGAGATTAAGACGGATAATGCGTTGACCCTTCGTTTTTTTAGCTTTTATTGTTCTTTTTTTACTTTTTCTGCACTTATGGCAGTTACGATAATATATACCAAGATTTATCCATTGTACTCTTTTATAATAATTATAGCAAACAATGCTATAATCATAATTGCGGGAATAAAGATGAGATTGAGAAACGTAACGCTTGAGTTAAGCGCGAAAGCTTTCAAAGACGATTCAGAATCGACAATGAAAGCGGTATGTGGAAAATTATTTAAACAGTGGGAACGTATCACTTGTTATGCGGATCAGGTTTCCGTGTTGTTGTGGATTGCCGACGGAAGTGAAATACTGGAGTATGCCGGTAATCTGGATGATGCTTTTGAATGGGCTTACTGGCAAGGAATCGCCAGTCCTAAAGACTTAGGAAGGGAATTGACTCCGGAAGAAGAGCAAAACATCAATCTCAATCCGGTAAAATACCGTGCCGACGCCGCTTTGCGTACCTATTCATGGTTGAAACGTCTGACTGAGATTATTCGCGAAACGGGTATGCGGATGTGTGAAAAAAACATCCGTATAGGAACTGCGTTTGATAATGGTCCGGAATTTTCAATTTCTGATTTTAAATATAATAGACATCGGGAGATTGCCAAAGCTCATTCGATTTATCCGAACAGTTTTGTAACCTGTGATGCGATATTGAACGCAGACTCCAAGGCTTATGCCGCATTTCCAGATGGTATACCTGAAGGGACAACGCTGGGACGCTTCCTTGGAGGTCAATACCGTGAGTTTTCCAGAGATCTCGGCTTTGATTACCTATGGCTGTCCAATGGAATGGGTTTTGGTCTGGAAACCTGGGGGCTTGTCGGCGCCCTGTTCGATGGGAAGGAATTCAAGCCTTGGCTGAAGGCTGAAGCACAGGAGAATCTGCTGGTTTTCTGGCGTGACTTTTTGAAAGAATACCCTGATGCGCAACTTGAAACACGAGGCAGTAATTATTCCGCCGGCATCGAGATGAGTACTGACGCTGCGCCACTGCCATGGTTGTATCGGAATAACATTATAACTGCGCCGGTTAACTCTCCCAGTTCGTCAATATATTTCAACCCCGGCCTTTCCATCGCCGCATGGATGAGCCATATCGCCGAATTGCCTCCCAACGGCGACATACCATTCAGATATTATATTCATGATCCATGGTTTCTTAACAGTCCCTGGCTGGATCGTTATGGACGTGAGCCATGGGACATATATCCGGTGATGGCGATCAGTCGCGTCAACGCCGAGGGGAAAATAGAAACAGCCAACCGGGCGGCGTTGTTGTCCTGCGATGATTCTTTTGGAAACATGCCGGATATTGTTCCGGATGAAGTGTTACCTCATATACTTGAAGGATTTCGTACCTGTTCCGATGCTCCGGGCATACTTTTATGGGTATATCCTTTTGAGGAATATTCGCAATCTGATACTCCCGCACGGACTTTTAATGAAGAATGTTTTATTGTGGATGCTCTTCAATCGGGATTGCCATTGAATACAGTCATATCCACAGGCAACTTCCGCGCACTTGCCAGCAGTAATCCGGAATGGTTCCAGCAGACGATTTGTGTTATTCCGGCGGAAGTTCTTAGATCATCGGAAAATATCCGTATCTTGCGTGCGTTGATTGCCTCTGGTTGTAAAATGGTGGTTTACGGGACACTCGCGGGGTTGGGAAAAGACGCCCTAGAGCTTGCGGGTTTGACAACAGGAGACTCTTTTGATGGAGAAGTGCGGATTGACGCACAAGATATAGATATATGCAAAAACGGCAACTTCAATGACAACTTTATGATTCTGCCGCTGTTTCATAATGGCACCGTATGTGAACATGAAGCTGGAGCCAGGATTGTGGCAAGGGCAGTGAAAGACGGGAAGTCGGCGGTACTTGCTTCCGTTCATAATATAGGTAAAGGTGAGATAGCTTTCGTCAGGTCTCTTTCGCCGTATCTGGAGGCTGATCCGACCGCGCACAACGCCTGTTTGCATCCGCGTCGCAGACTCAAAGCTTCAGGTAGTGAGATGTATCCGGCGGAAAGACTTATCCGTCAGGTGCTGGCGGAGTTCGGTTGGGAATTCCGTGCCCGTTTATACGAAGCCGGACAAATGCCGCCGAGATTGGCAATATCCCGCCATGACGGCGCTTTTATATTCAGCGGCTATGCCCCGGATACTACAGTGACAATGGAAATATCGAGTCCGTTTGGAATTCCTTTGCCTGTGGAACGGGAAATTCGTGTTGAGGATGGCAAAGGTCTATTTCACTTGGAAAAATCCATTCGCTTTTCCTGCCGCACATTCGTGAAGCAATCCGGCAGCGGGACGATTTCGGTGAAAACGCTGACTCTGTATCATCCGAAAATAAAAGGAAGAATAGATGTGATTGGCTTATGTAATGCCGAGCTCAGGTTTTTCCCGCCGCCGGATTGTGATTTTATCCGTGTGGTACAACGTGAATTGGACGGGATACATGGTCCGGTTCTGTCCGCTTCCGGTAGTAAAAACCAGATAAACACAGAAATAGAAACAACACCATCAGGATGCTGCCATGTAATTAAAAATATAAGTGGTATAGTATGCATAGCATGGGGAAAGGAGAAATGATGAGAATCAAGAGTAAAAAACTGATTGCAGTACTGAGCGTTTTATGCGCGATGTATTCCGCAGGAGCAGAGGAACTGCCATCCGGTATAGTCCTTGAAAAGAACGGCATACTTAATGCCAATGGTATTTTATTTCGAGTGATCCATTTCGGATCAGGGTATTCTCAGAAAACATTTTAAAATTACGATTCCGCGCAGAGTAACACATTAAACCGGGAATTGAGTGCAGCTGATGGCGGTAAATTGAAATTAGCTCTTACCCCTTTGAACCGTGATTCCTTTACCTACAATGCGGAACTGTCTTTTGCGCAGAAAACCGAAACCTTGGGAGTGATGCTGAGCGCTTTGATTCCCGCGAGCAGCAAGATCGAGATTCCGGGACAGAATACAGATTTTCCGCCTCCTGAAGCCAAGCACGTTGACTTGCTGTATGCACACTGTCAAACTGTTGCTATTGAGCTTGGCGGTGGAGATAAACTGGAGATAAAGGGCGATTTGCGCATAAAGATAATGGATAGAAGATCAGAACAAAGGAACGCCTTTGAACTGCGTCTTTATTTCTCTCCGTCAAAAGGAAATCTGGTTAAATCGGATTTGAGACTGGAATTCTCCGTAAAAAGTCCTCACTGTACGACGGTGGACTTGCGCAAAGCGGCAAATACCGGATTTCGCGATGACGGACATGGCGGCTGGACTAATCAGGGGCCGAGTAATGACATGCGTAGCATGACGGAGCGGCGCATCAACGTGGGATATGTTGATTTTGAGATAATCAATCAGGATGAAAATGATGGACGCGCCGTGGTTTATCTGGGTTTAAAGAGTAAAGATAAAAATGCGGTGATCGATCTTCGGGAAAAAGGCGGATATCTGGGGTTGCTTCATGCCACCGCCTGGACGAAGGATGGTAAGGCGGGAGAAATACTCGTTGAGTATCCGGATGGAACAGCACAGCTTATTACGGTGGAAAGCGGCAGAGACGTCGGCAACTGGTGGATTCCGCTTAAGCTTGAAAACGGTTTTGTCGCCTGGATGGGCGAAACCCGTAAAAACAGCATAGGTTTGTATTTTTCCCAGTTTCAGCTCCGCCGCGACGATCCGGTAAAGTTAACTTTGAGCGGTAATGACTCTCAGATGTGGCTGATTGCGGCAATATCTCTTTTTGAAAAGAAAGTGGACATGGATTCCTTGTCCAAAGAATTTATTACCGCCGACGGCAACGATTGGCTGGTTCTGCAATCGCATCGTGATATTATGCCGGGCTCTCCTCTAGATTTTTCCGGTCAGCTTGACGCTCCGGCTGGAAAATACGGACGTGTCATTACAGACGGTAACGGGCATTTTACTTTTGAAAACAAGAGTGATTCACGAATCCGTTTCGTCGGAACCAATCTTTGTTTTACCGCTCAATTTTTGAAAAAGAAAGATGCTGACTCCCTCGCGGAACGACTTGCGCGATCCGGGTATAATGCAGTAAGAATACATCATCACGACAACTATCTTATTGATCCGCAAGCTACAGATTCAGTTACTTTGAATCAGGACTACCTCGATAAGCTTGACTATTTGATCTATGCTTTGAAAAAACGTGGAATTTACATCAGCACAGACATATATACCAGCAGGAAAATCAAAGCAGGGGATGGCATACCTGAATTTGATCCTGACGCGCGTTCAACTCAACCTAAAGCCCTTCTGCCCATCAGCAGTCATATGCGTGAGAACTGGAAGACTTTCGCCCACAAATGGCTGACCCACCGCAACCCTTATACCGGTATGACTTTACTCGAAGATCCGGCAATATTTTATATTGGGCTGACTAATGAGAACAACATCTATCAGTGGTGGAACATGAGTCCGCAAATTGCCGCCCGCTATCTGGCACTGTTTCAGCAATGGTTACGCAAACATCATCCGGAAGAAAAAGTAAGTTCGCCCCCGTCCCAAAGTAGATTTTTTCATACTTTTTTGTATGAACTTCAGGAACAATATACAATGGAACTGTATAATTATATTAAGGATGAACTTAAGGCAAAAGCGCTTCTGGGAGATTTGAATATGCATAATAAAATCCCGCTTGCTTTGATTCGTAATAAACTGGACGTCGTCGATAATCATAAATACCATGACCATCCTAAGTTTCCGGCACAGAGCTTCAAATACCCTTACTCGTTCAGGCAATATTCTGCCGCCGCCACGCTTGACAACGAAGTTCCCGGTATCCTTTTTGCGGCACGTATATTTGGAAAAGCTTATATGATAACTGAATATAAATTTTGCGCTCCCAATCGCTTCCGTATGGAAGGCGGTCCTCTGATCGGAGCATATGCTTCCCTTCAGGACTGGGATGGTATCTTTAAATTTGCCTGGGCTCACTCCAGCCGTACCGTCAACCATGATAACCCTATGGGCTCTCTGGATTATGCCAACGATCCTCTTGCACGTTTGTCTGACCAGTTGACCATGCTGCTGTTTCGCCGCGGCGATGTCGCCGCCGCTACAGAAGCCGTCGGATTACATGTTCCTGAAGATTACCTGGAGAGCGACGCCCCGATTGATTGTCCGCGAAAATTCAGTCAATTAGGGTTTATTACCAGAATCGGATTGTTTACAGGAGACAAGCGCGTTTCTGGAGTTGAACCCATATCTCTGGCTCAGGCGGAAGGGCGTGAAAAGTTGAACAATAAACTTCTTGAGCAGAAACGCGACAGGATGTTTAAAACCGGCATCGCGGAAAGTTCCAACGGCGAGCTTGTTCTTGATACTTCAAATGGTGTGTTTTCGGTCAATACTCCTCGCAGCGCGGTTATTTTCGCCACTACCGGCTCACACCGGAGCGGCATTTTGCACGCCGATGGTATAGATACCCCGACTACGCTCGCCGTATGCTCACTTGATGGAAACAATCTGAAGTCCAGCGGTAATATTTTGCTGTTCCACCTGACTGATGTAGTTGACAATGGGATAAGGTTTCAGGATGAGGGCAGAAGGATTATGTTCAACGCCGGTAAATTGCCGCACTTGCTGCGTCGAGCCAAAGTCAATGTAAAACTGGCGATCCCCGGGGACGCCCCTGTTTCTGTTGTCGCGCTGAATAACAACGGCGGCATTTATGGCACGGTGCCGTCCACACGCTTACCGGAATCGCTTGAATTTACTGCCGATAATAGCTGTTACCCTCATGGCGTAATGGTTTATTTAATCAAAAAAACCTCAAAATAGGATTAGAGTCATGAAACAAAACAAAGAAACAGAAAGAAAAACGATTTTCACACTCATCGAACTCCTCGTTGTGATCGCCATTATCGCCATTCTTGCATCAATGTTGCTTCCTGCCCTGAATAAAGCCAGGGATAAAGCTAAAGCCATAACCTGTATCGGCAATCTTAGACAGCTGGCTCAGGCCTTTACCTCGTATGCCAACGATTATAACGGTTATGTTCCGGCCGCGAGATTTTCGATTCCCGACTCTACGCAGTTGGAATGGCGTCCTAATATTGGCAAGCTTGGGTATCTACCCGCATACACCAATGTCAACCTCAACAGCAATCTCAATGATCTGGCGTTCTGTCCGCTGACTTATATGAAGCGTTGCATACATAATACTTATGGCGTGCCAATAGGTTCTGCTACAACAGGAGGAGTTGCTTATGTGGACGGGGGCACAAGCTTCTACTCCAGAATGTTAAGAAAGCTTAATAATGACAAACACGTATTGCTTTCAGACAGTCGTCGTGGTTGGACTGATAGCGATTATTTTACAAACGGCTCCAGTTTTCTCGATGCCGGCAATGGAGCGAAGCTATCTCTGGCAAGTACTCGCAAAGGTATAAGCTTAAGGCATAGCAAACGTTTCAACGCCGCGTTCCCGGATGGCAGTGCGTCAAGTAATAATTATAAATGGGTGGAGGATTCCGGTCGTTATTATTATGTCGATTTGTGAGTTGCTTATTATTATGTGAAGAATTATAATATAAGCATGGACAAAATCTTCTACATGCGCAGATCTTTGTTACCGATGGAACAGGATTTTCCATTTTTTATTCATAAATGGATCCACCGTCCATCCGACAAATCCCTGCGCTCTCTTCATTGCCGGGACTTCTGGAAAATTGTTTATGTCATTTTCGGCTCCGCTGATTTAGACATAAATGGAAAACGTTATGCCATCGAATCCGGCTCTGTGCTTTTTGTGCATCCCAACGACGTTACCAATTACTGCATTTGTTCGGAAGAGATGCGGATATACAATTTGTGTTTTATGCCGGATTTTATTGCGGATCGGCTCCGATATCTGGATAACAGTCATAATTTTTTCTCGATATTTGCCCATGATTTTGTTATGAATCCCGATCTGGCACGTATATTTTATATTCAAAGTGCTCCTGCATCCATACATAGATTGTTCCGTGCTTTCTATGCGGAATACCGGGCAAATCAGATTAACCGGGAGGAAATTATTCGGGCGATGTTGTTTGAACTCCTTATTCGGCTTCAACGGTTGGGACTTAAAAACTATCTCGGGAATAAACATGCCAATGCGGTTCTTGTGGTTCGAGACTATATCAGCAATAATTTCACCGGAAATATTAATCTGGGAGACCTGGCGAAGCATGTAGGAATGTCCCGTTCACGACTATGCACCGTTTTCAAAAGCGCGACGGGACATTGCATATCAGAAGAACTTTTAACATTCCGTCTGAACCAGGCACAGGAGATGCTGGCAAAGACATCCATTCCCATTTCTGATGTCTGCTTTCAATGTGGATTTAACGACGTCAGTTATTTTTATCGCAAGTTTCATGAACACTTCAATACTACACCGCGAATGTTCCGGCAGAATCAAAACGGCAAGTCCTCTTGACTCGTCAGTGACATTTGCCGTGGAAAAACTCGTGGCGGTATTCCAATGGCGTAATCTTGAAATGTTGCTTGAAAAGCCGGTAGAAATAGATGTTGTTGTGAAATCCTGCGTTTTCCGCGATGTCGCTCACAGGGTCGGCGTTCTCTATGAGCATGGACGCGGCAAGTTGCAAACGGAGCTGAAGAAGGAACTGTTGCGGAGGAAGTCCAGCCAGGGATTTGAATAAACGGCGGAAATGTCTGAAGGTCTGCCCGTGCTTGCGGGATATTTTTTCAAAACACCAGTCTTGTTGAGGATTTTTCCGGATGTCGGAGATCAGTTTTTTGAAAAAATCATAATGATGAGCAGGAATGGCGTCTTCGCCCTGGACGGATTCATGATTCAAGTGCAGCAGCAGATCCTCGAACAGCAACACCGCTCGTGGCGGTACGGTCGGAGAATGCCGTTCCAGTAAAGACATTATTTCCAGCATGATCTTCAGGAAGCGGTCAGGTTGTTTTACCTTGATAATCGGAGCCGCGTCGTTAATGACAAGCAAGCCCGAGTCCAGGTATCTTTGTACCCGTTCCCCGCAGGTACATATGTGATTGTGATGACGCGGCGTGTCGTCGTAATAACCATACGCGAAGAACGCTCCCGGGTGAGTGATGAACGCGCAAGAGCCTTCCGCCCGCAATTCCGGACCGTGGTTGATGCGGAGAAAAAAGCTCCCGGTATGATTGTACTGTAAACCATAATAAAGTGGTTCGTGTCGGAATATACGGTGATGTCCGGGGTCAGATTGGAACAGTGGGATGCTTAGACCGTCAAAGAAATTCATATTTTCAATGTCCTTTTTGTGTAGTAAATAGTCTTTTTTATGCAATTGACGCATTATGCATAACACATTATAATATAGTTAACAATATTTAATTATATTCCTTTTATATAATTAATCAACAATTTTACGTGTCAATAATTTTAAAAATCATTAAAAAGTCAAGGAATTGCGCATTATGAAAGAAATTACCGTTGGTTATATGGGTTTGTCGAAAGCCAGCTGGAAGACTCCAAAAATATGTGGATTGATGGATCAGGCGTTGGCAAGTCTGAATACCTTGCCGGTAAAAGTGGTGAACGCGCCGGAGCTTACTACCACCGAGGCGGAAGCGATTGAGTTGAGCGAGAAATTTGTGCGCGAGGGAGTGAACGTGGTTATTATGCACTTTGCGTCGTTTCCGGTCGGCGCTATAATCCCGGCGGTGGCGCAGCGGATTAAGGTTCCGATCATTCTTTTTGCCAATCCGGAGGAGCCTGAGGCTGGTGGGGTATGGTCGCAGAACTCTTTCTGCGGTGCGAATATGGCGGCGTATGTATTGAATAAAATGAACTGTAAATATCGTTTCGCCTGGGGGAAATCCGAAGTGCTGGCGGAGACGGTAAAGTCGGAATTAAGTGTTGCCACAGCCATTAATACGCTGGCGAATACACGCATCGGACTGGTTGGCGGGCGCGTGCCCGGTTTCTATACCTCTAACTTTGATGAAATGAAACTGCGCAGCAGTTTCGGTACTACCGTAGAACTTATTGACCTGATAGAGCTGGTGGAGACTGCTAAAAACATTAGCGGTGAAGAACTTGCCGAAGGCGTGAATGCCGTCCGTGAAAGCGCGTCCGGAACCTGTGCTGTTTCCGACAAGGAACTGGAACAGGCTGGTAATCTGTTTATGGCGTTCCGCAAGCTCGCCGCAAAGTATGATCTGGACAGTTTTGCCATTCGTTGCTGGCCTGAATTTTCTGACATCTATGGAATCGCTCCCTGTGCCGTGATCGGGATGCTTAACGATGTGGGCATAGCGGCGAGCTGCGAAGGGGATATCCCCGGCGCTTTGACGATGAAACTGCAACAGGCGCTGGCGGGAGGCGGGTTCCCGTTCTTTGTAGATCTGATAAGTTTTGATTATAACGACAATACCGGGGTGGTATGGCACTGTGGCGCGGCTCCATCGAAGCTTTGCCGCCGTTTTGACGAAACCGTATTGTGCAAGCATGGCAGAGTTGACGGTGGCGACAAGAAAGGTGTTACCAATGAATTTTCTCTCAAGCCCGGACGCGTTACCATGGCGAAAATAGACGAAACCACTGAAGGCTACCGGATGTTGATCGCCCCCGGAACCGCGTTGGATACCGATAAATTTATTCGCGGCAATCCTCTGCGAATCAAATTTGACGGGGATATGAAAACACTTATCTCCACCATCATGAATAAAGGTTTTGAGCATCATTATTCGGTCATCCACGCCGACGTCAAGGATGAGTTGCTCGCATTCTGCGAAATAATGAACATCAGCCCGATAGTAATAGAATAGTTTCTATGGAGTAAGGAATTATGAAAAAAAATCGTATCGCAGCTCAGATGTACAGCTTCAGGGATTTTATAAGTACCCCCGAGGCATTCGCCGATACTGTGTCAAAACTGAAGAAGATGGGCTATGACGCCATTCAATTGAGTGGGTCGATAGCTCCTATGCCCGAGAAGGAACTGCGCCGGATACTGGACGGTGAGGGTATTGTCGCTCCCACTGCCCATGAATCAGCGGCTAAGATTATAGATGATACTGATTCGGTTATTGAGCATCTGTTGAATTTGGAATGTTTGCATGTGGCGTACCCGTATCCTCATCAGTTGCCCAAAAACGCGGATGAGACGAAAAAACTTGCCGGTCAGCTCGAGCAAGCAGCGAAAAAAATGGAGAAATCAGGGATTACTCTGGCTTACCATAATCATTCCATTGAATTTCTGCGCTTCGGTAAGCAGACCATGCTGGATATAATCTATTCAAACACTTCAACGCTCGAAGCCGAACTCGATACCTTCTGGGTTCATGCCGGAGGTGGTAACGCAGTGGATTGGATAAAACGTCTTGCTCCTCGCATGAGCGTTTTACACATCAAGGATTTCGGGATAACCGACCCCCATAACCGGGTGATGATGCCAATCGGCGGCGGAAACCTCGACTGGCCGGGAATTGTGTCGGCGGCGGAAGATGGCGGCGTGGAATGGTTTGTGGTCGAGCACGACGGCGATTGCCCTGATCCCTTTGCCTCGTTCAAGACCAGTATGGACTTTCTTTGTGAAAATTTTGTAAAATAAGGAACTTAAGAGATGATTAACTTAGCTTTAATGGGAGCCGGGCGCATGGGGAAATGCCATGCTGATGAATTGAAGAGTATTGATGGTGCCATCATCGCGGGCGTATTCGACCCCGACGCCGAGGCGGCAGGAAAATTCGCAGAAACGTATGATGTAAAGAAAATATATGCATCGGAATCAGAACTTTTTCAGGATGATTCTATCGACGGAGTTCTGGTTTGTAATTTCAGCGATCAGCATTTTGAGACACTTTCAGGGTTGCTTGCCGCAGGAAAAAAGAAGATATTCTGCGAAAAAGCTCTGGTAAGAAAACTTGAAGACGGTGAAAAACTGCTGCAACTGGCGGAAAAAGCCGGAGCCACCATTATGGTCGGACATCATCGCCGCTACCAGGGGGGCTATGTTGAGCTGAAGCGCATGGTTGACGCCGGTGAACTGGGCAGGATCAGAATGGCGAAAGTTCATTACTGCCACCCGGGTTATGTACGTGAATGGGGAGATTTCTTTGCTGATTTCGATCGCAGCGGCGGCGTTATCCTGGATATGATGAGCCATTTGTTCGATCAGTTGAACTGGTATTTCGGCGAGCCGGTAAGTGTTTCCGGCAATAGCGTGATGTCTGACCGTTCGCAACCGCTGCCGATGGATTACGTTTCCGGCACGGTTACTTATGGCGATAATATCATTTGCGGAATTGACGGAAGTTGGCAGCGCTATGGCGTCGCCAGCGACAGAATAGAAATATACGGAGATTCTGCCTGTGCCATTTATAATGGTGGTGACACCGTTGATATTTACCGCAAAAATGAACATACCGAACGCAAGACTGGAAAAGCAAAAGCATATAATGAACAGATGAAGGCATTTGTCGACATGGTCGCAAACAATACACCGCCGGTCAATTCGCTTTATGCTGGTTTCACTTCAGCAAAGTTGGCTTTGACTATGATTGATGCTTGTAAACAACAGAAAACCCTGCGTTTTTAAACTCTGGAGACGATAATGAGTAAAGACAACAAAATCAATGTTACCATTTGGAATGAAAACGTTCATGAGAAAACCAATTCCGCCGTCTGCGAGATATACCCTGGTGGTCTGCACGGCTTTCTGGCAGAAAAACTTAACTCGCCGGACTTGAATATTCGTACCGCTACCTTGGACGAACCTGAGCATGGACTGACCGAGGAAGTGCTGAACAATACCGATGTGCTGTTGTGGTGGGGACACGCGGCGCATCATAAGGTCGAAGACGCCATCGTTGATCGTGTTCAGCAGAAAATATGGGATGGCATGGGGCTGGTGGCATTGCACTCCGCCCACATGTCCAAAATTTTCTGCCGTCTTAACGGAACCAGCGGCAAGCTGCATTGGCGCGAGGTGGGAGAACGTGAACGCTTGTGGGTGGTAGATCCGTCGCATCCGATTGTCGCGGGACTTCCCGAGCACTTTGAGTTGCCTTACGAGGAAATGTACGGCGAACCCTTTATGATAGCGGCTGATGCGAAACCGATTATAATTTCCTGGTTCGAAGGTGGCGAGGTCTTCCGTAGTGGTTTTACGTTGCAACGTGGATATGGCAGGATGTTCTATTTCCGCCCCGGACACGAAACCTTCCCGTCATTTCATAACGCCAATGTAATAAAAGTGATTGGCAACGCCATACGCTGGCTTAAACCGGCGTATCGTGCGGATTATCCGAAAACTCATACACCGGATTCCCTTGAAGTCATTTCTCCGAAAGATTTCAAGCATGTCAAAGCAGGAATAATCAGGTAACCCTCTTTCCTTTTTATACGCCGGATCGTTCTGAATTTGAACGCTCCGGCGTTTTAATTCATTTACTGCCGAACATATTCTTTACGGTCGTCGCCGCGAGTTTGGGTCTGCGATACTGGTCGAAAACCCCTGCGAGATTCTGGGCAAATGGCTTGCAGCGGATATTCGCGCCTTTACGCAAATAGCTTTTGGCGTCATTCATCTGCCAGATGGTGATACCGCATATGTCATCAAAGCTCAAGGCACTGCGAATCACCTCCGCCAAATACTCAGCCTGAAACTCTTCAGTCCACTGTGCGGCGGCGAGATCATGTTGCCCGTAAACCGCGCAGGTACCCATTTCGCTGATGATGATCGGTTTGTCTTTACCGCCCAGCCTCTCTCTGAAATACGCGAGAATCTTCTCCAGTTCCGGTTTGATCGCGTCCGTGGGCTCATCCTGTTCGTTTACATCTATCCATCCCGGATAGGTGTTGAAGGAAATAATATCGACCAGATCATAACAGATGTCGTCGGAAGTGTGATTGCAGGCAAACGTTACTATTCTGGAGTTATCTTCCTCTTTGACTGCGTTGATCAGGCGGCGGCATAGTTCTTTGCCTGTTCCGGTTTCTGAATGAAATTCGTTCATGAACCCCCAGATTATGATCGACGGATGATTAATGCTGTTGCGAACCATCAAACGTGTCTGTTCCTCCTGGCGTTGCATAAATACCGGATCTGCCATTTGAGCTTCGATGTTACCCCAGCCCAGACTCTCTTCCCATACCAGCATCCCGGCACGATCACACAGCTCTAAAAAACGCTGATCCTGCGGATAGTGGCAGCCGCGGACGAAGTTGCAATTAAGTCTTTTCAGATTCTGTAAATCTTCAATCATCAGCGATTCCGGGCTTGCCGGACCGGATTGCGGATGAGATTCATGACGGTTAAAGCCTTTCAGGTACAAGACTTTCCCATTCAATCGCAGAGTGTTCCCTTTGGTGGCTATTTCACGTATGCCGAATTGTTCGACAATGGCGTCATCTCCAGTCTTGACCGTAAGCGTATGTAATGCCGGACTTTCCGGAGACCAAAGCTTGAAATCCGGCACGATAGTTTCAAGTTCCCCAACTGTGTCAGTTACCGCCAAAGATATTTCCCGCTTCATGGATTCAGTATCAAAACGCAAGCCGACCGTCATTGTTTCCGGTACCTGCCCGCCAAACTTAAAGTTCAAAGACACCTTGCCCTCACGATAATCCAGGGTTCTTACCTGCACGCGTTCAATCCAATATGAAGCCGGCAGTATCTGCAATTCAATCGAACGGTAAAGTCCTCCGAAAGCATAAAAATCATAATACGGGTAAAATAATTGGGAATTTCCATCCTCGAACTGGTTGTCGATTATGGCGACAAGTTCATGACTTCCGGCGGATAATGCGCCGGTTTGAAATTCAACGCCGCTGTACGCCAATTCCGTACGCCCTATTTCACGATCATTAATGAGAAAACGCCCGCGCAATCCAATGCCGCCCAATCTGAGCAATGCATCAGGACAATCTTTTTCCAAGGTGAAAAAACGCCGATAAAATGCCGTGCCGCGTTTGCAGTAATATTCAGGAGAACAGTCAAACGCCCCCGGAACAGACATCAGATCATTAAAGCGGTCATTCTCTGCTTGCGTACTATTCCAGTCCACGCCTTCCGCCAGATAAAAATCCCAGAAGCCGTCAAGAGATAAAGTTTTCCGCCCGGGATAATCAGGATAACAGTTCATTTTGATTAATACACTCCTTAATAAATAAGTATTTTTTTGCATTTGCAATCATGGTGCTGTATTATATTATAAATGCATAAAACTTGGTTGACAACGGTAATTCAGTGATAAAACAGGGAATAATGTGACTGTGAAAATGTTTAGAAATATGGTACAGTGCTGCCTTACCGCCAACTATCCGGACATACCGTTCAGGGTACGTTCCAGTGGACATTACAAGGTTGCGGCGGATTATCAGGATATGGTGATCCGGAGGGAGTTTTTTGAGTTGTTCTGGTGTATGGATGGGGAAGGTCAATTTATCATAAATCAGCGGGAGTACCGGCTTAGGCCGGGCGAGGTGTGCTTTTACACTCCCGGCGACACTCATCGGGTCAGCTGCGGCGGAAATTTTTTCCATTACCGTTGGATGGCGTTTGACGGCAGTACCGCCATGGCACTCTGGCAGGGATTGCATTTGCCTAAAATTCCACGACAGGTAGGATGCTGTCCGGAAGAACTTTTTATTCAGCTTTATGATGAAATACTTAATTATTCTCAAGATGGTTTACGCCTGGCTAGTTCCACGGCTTTTCGCATTTTAATGCTGGCGGCGAATCGTGACGTTCCGGTTCAGACGGTGGGAGACTACGCCGAACAGGCACGGAAAATAATAGACGCTCAATATCAACATTCCCAATTGTACGTTGGTTGGATTGCCGATCAACTGGGAGTGGATCGTTCTCAGTTAAGCCGGAAATTCCATGTTGCTTATGGCGTGTCTCCGGTGCAGTATCTTATTAATCGCCGTATTCAAAACGGGCTTCGGTTGCTGGAGACGTCATCTCTGAAGATTCGTGAGATTGCGGCACGTTCGGGCTTCAGCGACGCGAATTATTTTTCTAAAGTCATTAAAAAATATACCGGTAGCGCCGTGCACGAATATCGTTGAAAAGATGGGGTCAAACCTACACATTATTACATTTTAGCTTTTCGTGAGGGGGAAATTATTAAAATGAATGAAGTTTGCTTTTTTACGTGAATGTAATGAGCCACTTCACGTGTCGAAAAATAGTGAAAAGTTTGCCTGCGGCAAAGTAATGTTTAAAAGTGAAGGACGGCTACGCCGTGTGAAGTAAAGTATGTCTTCGACACCCTTCGTTTTTTTCGTCTAAACAAAAAAATGGCAGTCCCGCAAGGACTCGAACCTCAACTAAATGAACCAGAATCACTTGTGCTACCATTACACCACGGGACTGCGTATTTCACTGTGTATTGCAGTGAGCTCATATAATATATTTTTATTCGTAAATGTCAAATGGTCAAGTTAGAAAATACGTCTTTTTTTGCTTTTTTTATGGCTGAACAGTGTTTCGCGTGTACATTATGGCAATAATTCAGGATATAATGATGGAATAAAAGAGAAATGGATCTTCAACTTCAAGCATTTTTGGACTATCTGGGCAATGAACGCAATTGTTCGGAGCATACGCTTAACGGCTATCGGCGCGATATAGAGCAGTTTACCCGGATGGTGTTCGAGAGCGAAGATTTTTCCGGCTGGGAGCAGGCGGACGTTTATAGCGCCCGTGTACTGGTGATGAAACTTCAGGAGGAGGGATTGTCTAAAAGTTCCATTATGCGAAAAGTTTCCGCGCTCAGGTCATTCTACCGTTTTATGATACGCGAGGGTGTATTGAAGGTCAACCCCTTTATCGGTCTAACTACGCCGCGCCGGGAGCAGCGGCTGCCCAAATATATGAGCGTTGATGAGGTGGATCGTTTGTTATCGTCTCCGTCGATATACTGGCATGAGGCGGTGGTGAAAGGGACGGCGCGGGACGAGATTTCGGCGAAGTTTGCTTCGGCGCGTGATTCAGCCATATTGGAAGTGATCTACAGCGGCGGTTTGCGTGTGAGTGAAGCCATCGGGCTTGATCTGCGGGATATAGATTTGCTTGGCGATGTGATGACCGTTAAGGGCAAGGGCAAAAAGGAGCGTTTGTGCGTGCTGGGCGGTCCGGCGGTAAAGGCATTGCAGCGTTATCTTAAGCTAAGGAGTTGCCGCACGGAGAACGAGCGTCCGCAAGCACCATTGTTCGTCAACCGGCACGGAACCCGGCTTGCCGCACGTTCGTTTCAGCGTAATTTGAAATTTTATCTGGTTGAGGCACAGTTGCCGCAGGATATGACGCCGCATAAGTTGCGGCATTCTTTTGCCACGCATCTGCTCGACGCCGGAGCTGATTTGAGAAGCGTACAGGAAATGCTCGGTCATGCCAATTTGAGCACTACTCAGATCTACACCCATATCAGTTCAGAGCGCATGAAAAAGATTTATGCGCAAGCTCATCCGCGAGCCTGAATTTAGAGGTCAGGCTTGCTTTGTCCGCCTGGCGTAGTGTATGGAATCGCCCCACTGACCGTAACCGATTTTTTCGCCGATGCTCTCGACCCGGTGTTGCAGGCAGAAGCGACATTGTGAGGCGTTTTCATCGGTACAGGGTTTGTTTTCGTAGAGTTGATAGCCTTTGCGGTATTCGACGTCGGTGATGTTGGGCATGATGACGTTGCCGCCCGCCATGACACCGAGTTCACGCCCCTGCGGGTGCAGTGCCTGAAGCGCGGTGGTCGAGGCGATGTTTACGTCTTTGAGCAGGAGTCTGGCGCAGGCAATCATCTTAAGCCCTTGCTTTAACTGGCGTTCTTCATTGAAATCCACGGCCTTTTCCGCCAGAGGCGTCTCATGGTGAACCAGATATGGACCCATGCCGATCATGTCTATATCCAGCTCCTTGTATAGCATGAGGTCGTTGATCAGGTGATCAATGGTTTGTCCCGGCACGCCGATAAGCACGCCGGTACCGGTCTGATAGCCGATTTTTTGAAGAATTTTGATGCAGTTTAAACGTTGTTCAAAGTCATGGTCTTCCGGATGCAGACTGCGGTACAGATCCGGATTTGACGATTCAATGCGAAGCAGGTAACGGTGAGCTCCGGCGTTGAACCAGCGTTGATAAGTCTCCTCGCTTTGTTCGCCCAGGCATATGGTGATGCCAAGCTTTGAGTTGGAACGGCGTTTGATCTCATGGATAATCCGCTCCACCATGTCGACAAATTCGCGGTCGGAACGCTCGCCGGACTGTAACACTATCGAGCCGTAATCGTTTTCATATGCCCACATCGCCATGGTGACGACGTCTTCTTCGGGAATCATGAAGCGCTGAGCTTTTGTGTTGCTCTTTCTAATGCCGCAATAGAGGCAGTCTTTGACGCAAATATTGCTGAATTCAATGATTCCGCGCAGGTACACGAGTTTGCCGACGTTACGGGTTTTTACCTCGTATGCTTTACGGTAGAGCTGATCCAGTTGTGAGTCGTCTTCCATTGACAGGAGGAACTTCAGGTCTTCGCGGGTCAAGTCAATATCTTTGTCGATTTTATCAAAAATGGTATCCAGCATCTTAATAGTCTTCCGCAATTTTAAAAATAGAGGTCGCGTTTGCCTTCGTCTCTGATCTGTTTCAGCCGGGCGAGCACATTTTCCCGTCTTACGGGATCATTTATCTTCGCGGTTTCGTCATCCACAAATTTTTCGCCGATTTTCAAAGTTTCATCGGAAGCGTAATCCATGAGATATTCTTCCAAAGTCAGAAGCGCGTTGGGCGTACAGAAATTTCCGATAAATCCGGGAATGGCGTATTCCATGAAATGTTCTCCGGTTCTGCCCAGACGGTAACATGAGGTGCAGAAGCTTGGAATATAACCGGTTTGTATAAGCTCGCGGATTGTGTCGTCCAATGAACGGACATCGCCGATCTGGAACTGTTCGCGTTTCAGATCCTGCTTGCTTTTGTCTTTATCCGTGTATCCAGCAAGCTCCAGGCGCGTTCCGGCGTCGATTTGAGACACTCCGAACTCCAGTACTTCGCGGCGTATTTCGGCCGTCTCGCGAGCGGTCATGATCAGCCCGGTATAGGGAACCGAAAGCCGTAGTATCGCTACCAGCCGTTTGAAATCGTAATCAGATACAAAATGGGTCTGTCCTATGTCCACGCCGTGGGCGGGACGCATGCGGGGGAAGCTTATGGTATGCGGACCGACCCCGTATCGCTGTTGAAGATGCAATGAATGTGTCACCAGTCCGAGCACCTCGAAGCGCCAGTCATAAAGTCCGAACAGCGCACCTATGCCCATATCATCACAGCCTGCTTCAAACGCGCGTGAAAGCCCGTCCAGGCGATAGGCATAGTCTCCCTTGCGGGTGTCTGCGGGATGGTTGGCAGCATAAGTCTTTTTGTGATAAGTCTCCTGGAAAATCTGATAAGTGCCGATGCCGGATTCCTTGACGATTCTAAAACCGTCGCTGTTAAGCGGCGCGGCATTGATGTTGACACGCCGGATTTCCCCGCTTTTGCCGCTCCTGACCGAATACACCGTGCGAACGGTATCGGCAATAAATTCCGGAGAATAAGCCGGATGTTCTCCGAATACCAGTATCAGGCGTTTGTGTCCGTCATTTTCCAATGCGGTTACCTGTTGGACGGTCTCTTCCGTGGTCAGAGTTTTTCTTATAGTAGTCCTGAGGGTTTTTCTGAAACCACAGTATTTACAGTCATTTATACAGTGATTGCCGATATACAAAGGTGCGAAAAGCACAATACGGTTGCCGTAAACGTTTTTCTTCAGTTCCCGTGCGGCGGCGAATATCTCCTCGACCAGTTCCGGAGATGTCGCGCCGAGCAACGCGGCGGTCTCTTCCACCTGCAAGGGTTCCTTGTTCATGCTTTTTGCAATGATCTCACGCACTCTGACCGGGTCTTCTTTCAGTCCCGCCACCATGGCTTCTATCTTAGCGTCGTCGATAAAATCAACGAATCCTTTTGAAAATTCTTTTGCCGGCTCTGACATATTCCTAAACTCCTGTAAAAATAAATAACAATTGCATTGCCGTTTCTCATTATAATAAAGAATAAGGGGTATAATGACATTATTCAAGTGTCATATTGAGAATAAAAGCAATTTTTGTCAAAATGTAAGGTAACAGCCAATGCCGTAATTTCACGGTTATTTGCGAAAAAAACGTCAATATTTATGACATTATCAGAGTCTGGCGTCAGTAATCTGCTTTGGTAAGCAGTTTTTTATGTCATAAATCACAATATTATTTTTGCTGAACCGGGAGAAATCGATATGCTTGAATTGTTCATGGGCGACAGCGAGGATGACCGCGTCATAATGACATTTCATAGCCGTAATCGAGTCTTTGTCGTTGATGACTTCAATGCCGTATTCATGCCGGACTTCTTCTTTATCGGCCCAGGGATCGTACACATCCACCTCGCAGCCGAATTCCTTCATGTTTGTGACTACGTCTATGGCTCTGGAATTGCGGATGTCCGGGCAGTTTTCTTTGAACGTTATCCCCATGACCAGTACGCGCGAGGTGTTGATCGTATGATTTTTGCGAATCATCAGCTTAATGACCTCGGAAGCCACATAGGCGCCCATGCCGTCATTGATGCGACGTCCGGCAAGGATGACTTCAGGATGGTAGCCCATCTCCTGCGCTTTGTGAGTAAGATAATAAGGGTCTACGCCGATACAGTGCCCGCCGACCAGACCGGGACGGAAAGGCAGGAAATTCCATTTTGTGCCAGCGGCTTCAAGTACTTCAAGGGTATCAATGCCGATGCGGTTGAAGATTTTTGCGAGCTCGTTGACGAAAGCGATATTCAGATCGCGCTGAGAGTTTTCTATGACTTTGGCGGCCTCCGCCACCTTCATGCACGAAGCTTTATGCGTCCCGGCGGTGATGATGCTTGAATACAAGGCGTCGACAATGTCCGCGGCTTCGGGAGTGGAGCCGCTGGTAACTTTGAGTATTTTTGTAAGCGTATGCTCTTTGTCGCCGGGGTTGATGCGCTCGGGGCTGTAGCCGCAGTAGAAATCTTTATTAAAGACCAATCCGCTGTGTTTTTCGAGAATGGGCACGCATTCCTCTTCGGTGCAGCCGGGAAATACAGTGCTTTCATAAATGACGATCGCGCCCGGAGAAAGCACTTTACCCACGCTTTCGCTTGCCTTCTGCAAGGGGGTCAGGTCGGGTCGATTGTAACGGTCTATTGGAGTGGGCACGGTGATGATGTAAATGTCGCAGCCTTTTATGGAGTCAAGCTCGCTGGAGAAACGTAACTTCGGGGAGCTCTTGAGTTGTTCGGCGGACAATTCCAGCGTCCGGTCATTGCCTTCGCTAAGTTCGGCTATGCGCTTGCGGTTTATGTCAAAACCTATGGTCTCGTATTTTTTACCAAACTCGTTCGCCAGCGGTAAACCTACATAGCCCAACCCGATGACGGCAATCCTATACTGTGACAACGTTTTGTTTGAATAGCTCATAGTGCTCCTGAAATGTTTGCTGAAATATGTTTTGCTCCGAAATGTACACTTGCAATAAACACTTTTCAAGTGCACTTAAGCAATATCGCCAATTCGAAGTGACTGACAGAAAACATATCTGTCGTCTGGATTATCAGGCTTGCGCCGCAGGAAAGCTGTTTGGGTAAATGATGCGTCGGGACAAGTCCGACTTGTCCGGCATAATATTTTTGTATAATTGTGATCTGGGAATATTGATATTAGGGGTTTATGCCATTAGCTTAACTCAAAACGCATTGAATGTTCACCGTAGCAGCGCAGAGGAAAATATGGCAGATAAATATGAAAGATTGAAAACTTTAGTCGGCGAGATTCACGATATACATAGCACTCTGGCAATTCTGGATTGGGATCAGCAGACCAATATGCCCGAGGGCGGCTCGACGGAAAGATCGGCTCAGATAGAGACTTTGAGCAAACTCGCGCACATAAAAGCTACCTCGGATGAACTAGGGGAACTGCTTGATGGACTAAAACAGACTCAGGAGCAAAGAGATCCGGAATCGGATGAGTTCTGTTTGGTCAAGGTGATGGAGCGCGAATATGAGCGCAAAATCCGTGTCCCGGCGGAACTGGTCTCGGAATTCGCGGGAGTTACCGCCCGTGCTCAGCATGAATGGGAAAAGGCTTTGGAGGCTTCGGACTTTTCGCTGTTCCGTCCGCATCTTGAAAAAATATTTGAGTTGCGCAAAGCTTATTCAGCGTGTTTCGCACCTTATGACCATATTTATGATCCGTTGCTGGATGAATTTGAACCGGGGTTGAAGACTGCTGACGTCATTGCCATGTTCAACCAGATACGCCCGGTTCAGACAGAACTGGTCAGAGAGTTAGGAGAACGACCGCAGGTGGACAGTTCCTTTTTGTATCTGGATTATGATCCGGGCAAACAGTGGGATTTCGGGGTAGAAGTCATTTCAGCTTTCGGTTACGACTGGAAGCGGGGCAGGCAGGATAAAGCGGTGCACCCGTTTACGACGACTTTCGGACTGGGGGACGTGAGGATTACGACCCGGATATTTAACAATAATTTGTCTTCAGGTTTGTTCAGTACTATTCACGAGGGCGGGCATGCATTGTATGAGCAGGGCGTGGCGCGTAATCTGTCGCGTACGCCACTTGGTACCGGGGCGTCGCTGTCCATTCACGAATCACAGTCGCGGATGTGGGAGAATCTGGTGGGACGCTCGCGGGATTTCTGGGTATGGGCTTATCCGCGTTTGCAAAAGTTGTTTCCAACGCAACTTGGCGGGGTGGACATGGAGCGTTTTTATCGCGGCATCAATCGCGTTGAGCCGTCATTGGTGAGGGTTGAGGCCGATGAAGCGACTTATAATTTACATATCATGCTGCGTTTGGAGTTGGAAATAATGGTGCTTGAGGGCAGGGCGGAAGTCAAAGATCTGCCGGAACTCTGGCGGGAAAAGATGCTGGACTATCTCGGTGTAGCTCCTGATAATGATAAGCAGGGGGTGCTTCAGGATGTGCATTGGTCATGCGGCATTATGGGGTATTTTCCGACTTACGCGCTGGGGAATATCGTTTCCGCTCAGATATGGAAAAAGGTCAATGAGGATATTCCCGATCTCGGCAGCCTTATGCGTGGTGGACAGTTTCAGGTGTTACGTGAATGGCTGCGCGAAAAGCTGCATTGTCATGGCGCTAAATTCGAGCCGCAGGAGCTCATCCGGCGTATTACCGGAGAACAGATAAATCCGGCTCCATACTTAAAATACCTTAAAGATAAATTTACCGATATTTATGGGAAGTGATGGAAAAAGACGGGATTGGCGTTGTTAATTTATTTGCAAATCGCGGATTATGATTTATTAGTAAGGCGTTAGGGTTTTATGACGAAGTAAAGAATTTTACAGGAGGGGTTTGTCATGTTGTTAAAGAAGTCTGCGGGTATTGGTGTTCTTGTGTTTGCGGCGTCGCTTGCGTTTGCGCAGGTAATAGTGGATCATCGCTGTACCGATATTGCCCGTATACCTGAAGAATTTATCAATAAGGCAAGAAAGGAATTTCGTATTTCATACGGACATACCTCGCATGGCAGTCAAATCATCTCGGGTATGGAGGCACTCAAAGAAGTCAATCCGGTGTTGTATAATTTCTCCACGGATACTGGGAAGATTCAGGCTGGGGTGCTTTCGCTTTGGGATCGTATTCCGCGTGGTGACCTGGGGAATCCCGACCGCAAGACCTGGGCAGAACAAACCGAGCGTTTACTTAACGGACCTGGCAAGGATCGTAATGTGGTCATGTGGTCATGGTGCGGACAGGTCAGTTCCGCGTCCCGAAGTGATATTCAGACCTACCTTAATCTGATGGAGGATTTGGAGAAGAAATTTCCCCGGGTGAAATTCATCTACATGACCGGGCATCTTGACGGCAGCGGCGAAAAAGGTAATCTGCATGAACGCAATGAGCAGATACGTGATTTCTGCCGTAAAAACAAGAAGATACTTTTTGATTTCGCCGATATAGAAAGTTATGCCCCCACCGGGGGAATAGATTATATGAAACTCGGCGCCAAGGACAGTTGCGTTCTACGCGTGAAAAAACGGGCGTTCAACTGGGCGGAAGACTGGATCAATAAAAATCCAAATCATAATCTTGAACTTCCCTCACGTGCCGCTCACACTCATCCTCTCAACGCCGCGATGAAGGGACGCGCGTTCTGGTGGTTGCTCGCTGAACTCGCCGGATGGCAACCTCCTCCGAAAACCTCCAATACCACCATCAGCCCGATAGCCAGAGTTGCTGCTCCCGTAAATACGCCACAGGCGGTTCAGCAAGCCGAAGTCGCGAGCCATTTGTATAATTTCAGCAAAATTCAGGATTACCGCCCCTGGGCAGCCTCTGGTACCAGCAGTCCGATCATCCCGGAAGACGGTAAGGGTATTTTGATCCCGCTGGAAAAAGATGTTTCAGCAGTTATGTTTCGCGGGCGCATGTGCGTTAAGGAACTTGAGTTCAAGGCGCAAATCGTAAAGGGCAATACTCTCGCGTGGTACATTAATACTGACTGGATAGAAAATCTCAGTCCGAAAAACGGTATTGGCGGTATAATCCGGGGAGATGAATGCCTTTTGCTGATAAATGGCAATCTATCTAAATATAAAAATCCCGAAGGTGCGGGGATCAAAGAATTTCATTCTCAGGTGGCGATAAGGGGTAACCGGCTGTTCTGGCGTATAAATCGCAAACCGGTGGCTGATGTGGAGATACCGCAAGCCAACGCGGATCGAGCCGGATCGCTGGTAATCGGGGGCTGGCGCTCTGAAATACGATTAGGCGCAGTGTTTTTTAAAGCTCAATGACGCCTTTCCCGGGAATGCCGCAAGATAAAATTTATTTGTGTTTTTATTTGTGTTACGACATTGCAAATAAATTGCCAAAATCAACTTGTGGTGATATATTCAGGAGTTTGCGTTTTTTTAACTCTTGAATGGGTGTTTAATAATTTATGAAGATAACCGATGATATATTAAAAGCATTGCAGAATTGCATTGAGAGCTTTGGCTCAAAACATGATTTTGCCCGCAGGGCGAATATACATATAAATACAGTAAGTAAATATTTGACCCGTAAGACCCGTTCTATCAATGACGACACCTGGGAACGGCTTCAGCCGCTCCTTCGACCTTTTATGCTGCATCGGCACGGCTCTGGCGGGGAAGCCAAAGAACGGTATGAAAAGGTGAAAAAAGCCTATAATGTTGATTTTCTGTCTTCAAATCAAAAGATTCTGATGGATGCCTTTTCGGCGTTGCCCCGGAATCTTCAGGATCAGAAACTTATAGAAATAGTCAAGCTCGCTCAGGAACAGCTCAAAACCAAAAAATAAAAGGTATATGATGAAGAAGTTTTTTTTAACGCTCGCTCTGCTTTTGCCGCTGGCGGTATTCGCTGCTGAAACTAAAATAGCGGTGGTCGATCTGGAAGAAGTTTTCAATGAGTATTACAAGACCAGAATTTTTGTGGCGAATCTAAAAAAACAGGCAGAGGTGTTTCAGGCTTACGCGCAGAAACTTAACGAGTCCAGAACCAAACTTAATGAGGAATTCAAAAACCTCAGAGATGAGTCCCAGAATCTGGCTCTGAGCAAAGCCGAACAGGAAAATAAACGCGTACAGGCTCAGGAAAAATATCGCCAGATGAAAGCCAAAGAAGCTGAGTTACAGCAGTATAATGACAGTAAAGTCGAACAGCTCAAAGAGGAACGCGCAAAATTGCGTGACCGTATCCTGAGCGAAATAAAAACGGAAATAGGTAAACGCGCCGCTCTCGCGGGATATACTCTCGTTTTGGATAAGTCCGGTAAATCCCTCAGCGGTATCTCGATTATCGTGTACCATTCGCCGTCAACAGATATTACCGCGGACATTATCAAAGAACTCAATCGCGGTTATGAAAAAAACGATAAAAAAGAATAAACCACGCCTGTGTTTTTTATAATTAACTGAAAAGGATTTGCAATAATGACAAAAATGCTTAGAGCTCAGGACATCGCCGCCATGCTTGGCACTGAACTTAAAGGTAATCCGGAAGCGCTTATATCCGGTATCGCTTCGCTTAAAAACGCCAAAGATACCGACGCGTCTTTTTTAGGCAATAGAAAATATCAGGATCAGGTGGAGAGCTCCAAAGCGGCGATCTTTATCGTGCCTGAAGATTTTGACGGCATGGTGTTGGATTCAAAAGCCTATCTGATCAGCAAATGTCCCGATATGGATTTTACTAAACTGGTAATGTATTTTGCTCCGGAACCAATAAAATATGCTCCCGGCATACACTCCTCGGCGGTGATCGCGGAATCGGCTAAGATTGGCGAAAACGTCCATATCGGCGCTAACGTGGTCATCGATGACCACGCCGAAATCGGAGCCAATACAGTTATTCTTCCCGGCTGCTGGATTGGCGCGGAAGTCAAAATCGGAGCTTTCGGACTCATCTATGGCAACGTATCCATCCGTGAAAGATGTACCATTGGCGACCGTATCATTATTCACTCCGGTACCACTATCGGCAGCGATGGCTTTGGTTTTGTACCTGATCCCAGAGGCGGATTGCTGAAAGTGCCGCAGGTTGGTATAGTCGAGATCCATAATGATGTGGAAATAGGCGCCAATTGTACCATTGATCGCGCTCGTTTCGGCAAAACCATCATTGGCAATTTTGTAAAGATCGACAATCTGGTGCATGTGGCGCACAATGTCTGCATCGGTGATTGCAGTCTGCTCATTGGTCAATGCGGTATCGCCGGCAGTACCGAGATCGGACGCGGCGTCATCATTGCCGCTCAGGCAGGTATAAACGGTCATATCACTATTGGCGACGGCGCTAAAGTCGCTGGAACCTCGGCGGTTGTCAAAAGTCTGCCTCCGGGCGCGGTGGCGGTTGGAACTCCGGCGGAAAATCAACGCGATTTTATCGCCCGTTTGAGTTTGCCCAAAAAGGTCAAGAAGCTTGAAGAGCAGATAAAGGAATTGAAAAATCAGCTCAAGGAGCTGTCTAAATAGTTTATTTGTATTATGTATAAAATCAGGGCTGGGTCGTATTTGTACGGCGCAGCCCTTTTCCGGTATATCTGGTTTGATAAATGTAAGATTTCCCGTGTTTGCGGGGTATATAAATTCATCTATTGAGGGACAGTAATGTTTAAATTGTTTTTTTTGTCCGTGTTTGCAGGGGTGTTGTGCTGCGCGGGTTGCATGATTCAATCTGAACCGCGGGAAGTGGCGGATACTCCCGTAAGCGTTCCTGCGGCAATGTCTGCTTATGAAAATGGCGAACCGCAACGGGACGCTGCAGAGGATCTGATGGAGTCTTCGGAAGATGAGATGATAACTTCGGTTCCAGTGGTTCCTGCCGCACAAGCTCAGATCGCGGAAGTGATCCCGGCGCAGCCGGAAAGTATATCTTCCCGGGAACTGCCCGGTAATGGAGTGAAATATCCCCTTGGCATCATCGGTGAGATCGAGCCGGTTTATGTGCTGCCGCTGGAGGACGCCTTTGCCGCGCGCATTGACACCGGCGCCACTACTTCTTCTATTGATGCCGCCAATATTGTGGAATTTGAGCGCGACGGCAAGAGTTGGGTCAGTTTTGACGTGATCCACCGGGAAAGTCGCAAGACTTATTCCTATAAAAAACGCATGGTGAAAAATATAAATATCGTCAGGGGCAGCGAAAATGAAGAACGTTACGTGGTTAAGATGGATATAAAAATAGGCAATCAGGTATTATCCAGAAATTTTACTCTGACGGATCGCTCTAAATTTAAGTTTCAGGTACTTATCGGCCGCAATGTTCTGTCCGGACTGGCGGTGGTCGACGTAAATCAGAAAAATACACTCGAATAGTGTCGTTATGCGGAGTCGCGGGTATTGAAAAAGAAATCTGTTCAATTGCAGTTGTTTATAATCGTGGGAATTATTTCTTTAGTTTCTCTTTGGCGGATTTATGAGAAAGTGGTTACTCTGGGATTTTCCATTAATCCGCGCGCCCAGACCACTATATGGAAGGTCGAGGCGCGCGTGGCTTTCACTGGAGAAGAGAAGCCGGTGGAGGTATACCTGACGCTTCCCGCAAAGTCTCCCGGCATGAAGATCGTCAGCGAGGAGGAGAGTAGCGCCGGATATGGATTTTCTATTATCGAAGACAACGGCGTTCGCCGGGCGCGCTGGGCGAAGCGCAGTGCCAAAGGCATTCAGGAATTATTCTATACTATAGTCGTGTATGATAATAAATACATTAAGGGAGCGTTGGCAGCTCCGCCTCCTTCTGTCCCGGCAAAGCCGGTGTGGGAAGGCGCTATGAAAATGGTGGCGGAAAAGATTATTGCTGAGGCACGGGAGCGTTCAACCAACAATATTGATCTTGCCGCTCGAATCATCAAACAGTTTAATGCACCGACAAAATCATCGGAAGTCAAGTACGTGATGTCCGGCAGAAACTTCAGTAACCGGCGGCTCAGCATTATCCGCGAGCTGCTGGCTTATGATAATATCTCTACCCGCCTGAGTTATGGACTGGAACTCAAGAGCGGCAGGAAGCTCAGCAATATTTCCACTTTGCTGGAAGTATATTCCAATGGCAAATGGCATGTGCTTGATCCTCAGACCGGGGAGTCCGGCATACCCGCCAATTTTCTGTTGTTCAAACGCGGCGGAGAATCATTGCTGGATGTGGTGGGAGGTAAAAATTCCGAAGTGAGTTTTTCTGTTATTGAGTATATGCGTGGCGCTCATTCCATGGCGTCGGCAAGAGCGGAAGCGGAAAACCGGCAGAGTTTTTTTGACTTCTCCGTATATAATCTGCCCATAAAGGAGCAGAATGTATTTAAGTGGCTGAATATCCTGCCTCTGGCGATACTGGTAATAGTCCTGCTGCGCAACGTGGTGGGGATGACTACCATGGGAACTTTTACCCCGATACTTATCTCCATGGCTTTTCTGGAGACCACTTTGATTCCCGGACTGATTTATTTTGTGGTACTTATCTCTCTGGGGCTGGCGGTAAGGTTCTATCTATCCCGGCTTAACCTGCTTCTGGTGCCGCGTATCTCGGCGGTGGTTATTCTGGTGATAATTTTAATGGAACTGGTCAGTGTTATTTCGTGTAAGCTGGGTTTGACGTACGGGATGAGGGTAACGAGTTTTCCGCTGATAATCATTGCCTGGGTCATTGAGCGTGCCTCTATTCAATGGGAGGAGGACGGCGCACGCAATGCGCTCAAACAAATCGGCGCCAGCTTGTTCGCCGCGGTGATAGCCTACTTCATTATCGGCAATGAGTATGTCAAGCATATAATGTTCTCGTTCAGTGAGATAAATCTGATAATCCTTGGAGTGGTCATGCTCCTGGGGACTTATTCCGGCTATCGTTTGAGTGAGTTGTATAGATTTAAACCATTGGTGGATAATAAAAAATGTTGAAGTGGCTGTTTGAGTTCACCTCTCCCGCAAAACTGAAAAAAGCCGGGGTGCTGGGTATGAATAAACGCAATTTTTCTTATATCATGCCCTCAAACCCGCGCCGCCTTTATCCGCTGGTGGATGACAAGCTCGCCACCAAACTGCTGGCCGCCAAGGCCGGCATCCCCACCCCGGAAATGCTTGGCGTGATAAGCTGCCAGCATGATGTCAATGACTTTTTGAATATAATCGGCGACCGGCAGGAATTTGTTATAAAACCCACTCATGGCAGTGGCGGACGCGGCATACTGGTAATAAAAGCACGGCGCGACGAGGAGTTCATCAAGACTGACGGCTCCGGCGTGAGTTTTGACTTTGTTTACCAGCATTTGTCCAATATCCTCAGCGGTCTTTACAGCCTGGGCGGGCAACCGGATAAGATTTTGATAGAAAGTTGCATCAGTTTTACCGATATTTTTGACGGCTACAGCTATCAGGGGGTGCCAGATGTACGGATAATCGTCTATAAAGGCTATCCGGTGATGTCAATGATGCGTTTGTCCACCGCCGTTTCCGGCGGACGTGCCAACCTGCATCAGGGCGCGGTCGGCGTGGGTATCGGCATCAGCAACGGCAAGGCTGTGAATGCTATCCAGAACGGACGCATAGTTTACGAACATCCTGATACGGGTAAGTGCTTTGAACACATCGTCATCCCTGACTGGGAGACACATCTGGATATTGCCGCGCGGTGTTATGAGATGACTCGTCTGGGATATTTTGGCGCGGATATAGTCATAGACCATAAACTCGGACCGATGGTCTTAGAGCTCAACGCCCGTCCCGGACTGGGAATTCAAACCGCCAACGGCGCCGGTATCACCAGACGGCTGGAATTGGTGGATTCGCTGGATCATGAAGAATTGCCCCCGCCCCGGGAAAGAATAGCTTTCTCTCGTGCTCATTTTGCCTGAGCACCTTGCACTGTCTATGCCGGAATGCTATATTCAGGCGAACTCAATGGTGAAATTTTCAAATTGGTGGTAATGTATTTTGGTTTCTGAAGCGGATAAGATCAATTATTACTTTGAAGAGGGGGAAAAACTCTGGGACACGATGTCCGCGCATGTGGTTTCCCGCGAGTTTTTTGTGTTGTGGGAGAATGTTCAGCAACCGCGCCCTTTCATTGTTGATGACGGCGGTTTCAGTTTGTTCGGACAGGAGTTCCGCCTGGAAGGTGAGGACGAAGAGCATGTGGCGCATTATTGTTGGGATACTGAAGAGATGTGCGCGGTTCTGGCGTTGGAATCCGAGTCATGGCAACATAAATATTTGTTGACTTTTGATAACGGCAAGCCACTGATATATGAAAACTCCGCCGTTTTTCTGGAAAAATACGAGCTTGAACATGGTGAAAAGCTTGAGATAATATACGATATCATTTCGCATATAAAAAGTGCTGATCCCTCCCGCGACGTCCTCTCACTGACTAAAAAAGATTACCTTGACGCGCTTGCCGGACTTAAATCAAACCATGACAAGGTTACCGTCAGGGCGATGCGGCAACTGCCTTTGTTTTCCATCAAAAAGCTTATAAAGAGCGCCGTTGAGGATATGGCTCCGGATGAGCTGAGTACGCAGTTGAGTCTGCCGCTGGATGGTAGTTACGCGCTTGTCCCGGCGGACGATGATACAACCGTGGAGCCGGTCAGAAATTCACGGGCGCATGTCAAGGCTAAAACTTTGTGGGAGATACGCCTGCTGTTGGATTTCCTGAGCATCTCCTGCCGTAACGCTTATGAGAATGAACAATTTTATGCGCTTGATTTTAAAAAAGCCGAATTTATCGGAGTCCCGCAGAATAGAGCTGTTTCCGTTAAATTTGACGTGGACGGAGACCTCATGGTTAGTGAGGGAGATGTTTTACAAGTATATCTGCGCGGTTCCCGGGAGCCTTTCGGAAGTTTGAAGATCGATTTGTACGACGGCTCTTTCCTTTACGGACGGCTGCGCTGGGATGATCATCAGGATATAATGTCCTGCAAAAACGAACTTGCCGCACGCCCCCGCAAGAGCCCGCATGAATTTATCGCTCTGGCGATAGAGGGGCTGACCA
>JAFGXT010000377.1 GCA_016936495.1 Victivallales bacterium | reverse complement strand
TGCTGAGTTTTGACTTGTCCGGCTGTGGCGATGGCGGCAAGGCTGGAATCGTCCCTTAGTAAAGCGTCCAAACGCTCCGGCAACTGCCAGAATCTGGTGTAATTATACAAACATATGTCTTGTCCGTCGCTGAAATGTTCCCGATGAAATGCGTTGTCCAGGGTGATGGCAAGTGCACCGTTGAGCATGGAAGTAAATACTCTTTCGTGTGAACCGTCTTCGTAAAATCCCAGATCAAGTACGGTTTTAGCTTCATTCATCAGAGCGTTTATGCTATTCAGGCTGACCGCCGGATGGATTATGTGGTTTTTAAACAATTTATCCGGCCAGTTATTGCCCCATATATCTACTTTCATGCCTGCTTTATCCAGTATTTTTAAGCATTGCATGCGTTTCTCCAGTCTGACGAATCGGTTAATAACTGGAAAATATGTTCTGAATAATTCAAATACAGCCGGATTTTCCGCGATGTTTACGCCGCATCTGTTCATGACCTGCTCCAGTGCGTCAAAGACGGTTACTGTGTCGTTTGCCATGAGGATATCGAGGGTGTCCTGAAAAGTGTCTTTTAGCGCGGCAGGCAAGTTTTGTATTTGCTTGTAACATTCATCGGGAGATGCAAATGTGCCTGGAAACATAATGTCATATTTCCGTGTTTGCGCGACCATTGGGGGAGGGGAGGCACATGACCCGCCATGAAATATGGTATGAAACTCGGCGGCATTTGCAGGAAAATATTTTTTCAAAAATGCCGTATGACTGCGATCTATCGAGCTTACAATATCATTGTTCAGCATCAGCCGTTCGTAGTGTATAAGCGGAGGGTCGATGAGAAACGCGAAAAATACGCACCCGGTATCACGATAAAATCTGAAATCTTTGTTTTCATGGAAAGGGCGTATGCCGTTTATAGCGAATACGAAGTCATATTTTTTATATGAGTCTGGAGCTTTCAGCGCGGTGTGGAAGTTTGTGTCGCGGAGATCGGCAAAGCTGACCTCATAATTGTTCCGCCTGAATCCTTCCGCAATGGAAGTACTGAACACATTGCCCAGGTCATAGGCGAATTCTCCCAGATAAATCAAAGCCTGTTTCATTATTTCAACTGCTACTTTTTTTAGAATATCTGATTGGCGGTTTTCATGCGTACTATTTCCGGCAGATCATTGAGAAATTCAATGGTGGAAAAATCTTTTTCAATGCACAGATCAATAGTAGCCGGCTCCCGGAATATATTTGTTTTTGCAATAGGTTTGCCTTTGCCCAGTATTCTCGCGATTGTATCACTGAGGTTAATAATAAGGCATAGGTGATAATCCAGTTGATCCTCTTCTGCGAAACAATGTTCCCAGAAGTTGTGATGAGCCGCGATAGCCGCCAGTGAGAGCGGATCCATATGCCACTTTTCCCCCAGGAAATGACCTACCTTCTCATGCCGGTTGATGAATATCTTCTCGAACATGTATTCGTTGGGTTTCTCCTTCAGATTGTCGCGGAAATCCCGGTTAAGAGATAACTCTTTGAGTATTCCCAACTTGCCGATGTCATGCAGCAATCCGGCAAGAAAAGCCAGGCTGGGGTCGGGGAAAAATCTCTGACTTAGGTAACTCGCGATAACCGCCACCGCATAACTGTGATGGATTATTCCGGCGGCAATGGCTCCGAAACATTTATCGTCTGCGAAACCCACCTTGATTGAATAAAGCTGGAGCAGGGCGCGAATATTGTTTTTGCCAAGTCTGGATAATGCCGGTCTAAGCTCGGAAATGGCAAAGCCGCGGTTGTATATGGCGGAATTTATACTGTTGATGAACATGCCCGCAAGAGCCGGACTTTGTTCGATGAGCATGGCTATCTCACCATAATCAAAATCGTCCCGCGAAAGTAGCCCCATGACTTTATACAGGTGTTGCGGAACGCTGAATACCGGGATGTTTCCTGCTTCTATCTTTAAATTCAGGTGCCGGATTACTTCGGTAAGCTTCTCTGGAGAATAGGGTATTTCCTGTCTGGTTGAATCGTAATCTGGCGATCCATCATAACACCACCAGTAATTGTTGTCGTTTTTATCTTCTATTTCGCGGTATGGATTGTCGCGGTAGCGGGAAAATTCCTGACCTTTGAACAGAGTCTTCAGGTTGATCTGAGTTGATCCGGTATATTCATAAAGACAATCGTCGGTAGCAGTTTCTTCTGCATTTGAAGCCTTCGGTGGCGTGGCGGGTTTGTCTTCATGATCAAAACCGTCAGTAACAACACGGGTCAATATTCTTTTCAGTATCCCCATCTGAACATTATCCAGTTTTACAGTTTGTAAATCCCCTGATTTCTTATCAATGTAGCCCGGATAGTGGATTAATGCAAAGATTCCATATATAATTTATAAGGATTTTTTTGACTTTTATATGATAAAATAAAGGCAGCTGGAGAAATGTGTCAGGGTTGAAATTACATTGTGCTCTGCCAGCTGCCCTCAAATTATTGGTATAAATACTGCTTCCGGTATCCCGGAAGCAGATAATACTCATCAGTTTAGATTTCTTTTTCCCAGAAATCCACATCTTCGAGTTTGTTTTTGACGGCGTTGATGAATTCCGCCGCCATGGCACCATCTACTACTCGATGATCGGCGCTTAAGGTCATTTTCATGACGTCGCGGATGACTATCGCATTATCTTTTACCACCGCGGTGGGGATGGTGGAGGCAACCGCCAAAATGGCAGATTCGCCCGGGTTAATGATCGCGCCGAAGTTTTCGACGCCGAGCATACCCATATTGGATATAGTGAAAGTGCCGCCTTGCATGTCTGTCGGAGCGAGTTTGCCGTCGCGTGCTTTTGCTGCCATTTCCGCGACTTCCGCGTGCAATTCATCCATTGCCTTGCGGTCAGCGTTTTTTACAACCGGTACGACCAGGCCGTTTTCGATGCTTACCGCTACGCCCACATTGACTTTGGACTTGCGTCTGATGCTTGATCCGTCAGTGGATGCATTGACAAAAGGAAATTCCTTGAGTGTTTTCGCCACGGCTTTCAGTACAAACACATTCACGCTCAGGTTGATGCCTGCGTCCTTGAGTTCTTTGCGGTATGCCATTACGTCGGTCATATCCACGCTTACAGTAACATAGAAATGCGGAATAGTCTGCTTTGACTGACTCAGACGCTGAGCTATGATTTTACGCATTGTACTCATTGCCAGAGGTTTCTCTGTTATCGCGTCACGAATGTCCGCCAGCGTTACTCTGCCGCCTTCTCCTGTACCTTCTATGTCCGGCAGGTGCAGTTTTTCGTCTTTTGCCAGATTAAACGCGGTCGGGGTTATTTTTTTACCGGCATAGACGGAGGATTCAACAAAATCCTTGACGTCTTTCTCGGTAACACGACCGACGTCGCCGCCGGAACCGGTGATTCTGTTCAGATCCACCAGATAGTTTTCTGCGAATTTTCTGGCTCTCGGACTGGGATTTGGTTTATGAACAGCTGGAGAAGCGGCGACAGAAGGCGTTGATTTAGCGGGTTCAGTGCCAGTCTCTTTCTTCTGCGCACTCGCTGCTCCAGGTGTTGGTTGTTTTGTGGCGTTGATCGCCGGAGCCACAGCTTTAGGAGCCGCTTCGGCTTTGGGGGCAGGGGCGGGTACAGCCTCTACTTCCGGGATGGCTTCGCCTTCTTCGCCGATTACCGCGGCAATCGACATTACCGGTACTTCTTTGCCGGCAGGTATGAAAATCTTCAGCAGAGTACCTTCAAACTGTGATTCCACTTCCAGCACCGCCTTGTCGGTTTCAACTTCAAAAAGGACGTCGCCCTTATTGATTTTGTCGCCTTCCTTGACGCGCCAGCTGTCTATGACCACGGTCTCTTCTGACTGACCTAATTTAGGAATCGGAACCTTTGTTGCCATAACAAAATCCTCATTTATTGTATTCCGTCTCGAAAAAGCGGCGGTCATTGCTGACCGCCATTCGAGCGGATTCGAATTACATCAAACTTTTAGCTGCTTTAACCATATCCGCAGGCTTCGGCAGGAATACTTCTTCAAGCGTATGCGCCTGCGGAGCTATACCGTTTTTAGCGCCGACCTTGAGTACCGGAGCATCCAGATAGTCAAAGCAGTTGGCGGTAACCTGAGCAACGATCTCGCCGGTGAAACTGCCGACATCAACGCATTGACTGATGGCGATGCAACGACCGGTCTTTTTGACTGATTCAAAAACGGTTTCCCAGTCGAATGGTACCAGTGTACGCGGGTCGATTATTTCGACGCTGACGCCTTCTTCAGCCAACATATCCGCTGCCTTGATCGCGTCTTCAACCGCTGGACCCCATACTACAAAAGTAATATCGGAGCCTTCGCGAATGATGTTAGCCTCGCCGAAGGGGATGGTGTAATCCTCTTCCGGCACCACGCCTTTGGCATTGTAGAGTAACTGACCTTCAACGAACACTACCGGATTGTTATTGCGGATCGCTGTTTTGATCAGACCCTTGGCATCATATGGGTTTGAGGGATATGCCACGTAGGTGCCGGGTATGTGAGCGAACATCGATTCCAGCGACTGCGAATGCTGACCGCCGTAACCTTTCCCGCCACCGACACTGCAACGCACAACCATCGGAACCGTTGTTGACGCTCCGGTCATATAATGCCACTTCGCCGCCTGATTGGAAATCTGATCTGACGCCATCAGCGCAAAGTCCATGTACATAAGCTCCACTACCGGACGGTATCCGGTCATGGACATGCCAACCCCGGTACCGCAGATGCATGCCTCGGAGATAGGAGTATTGAATACACGGTCGCGACCGAAAGCTTCGAGCATACCTTTGGTGAGTTTGAACGCGTTGCCGTAATCGGCGACGTCTTCACCGTAGAGCACTACGCGTTTGTCGCGGAGCATCTCTTCACAGATACCTTCTTTGATGGCGTCGCGATAGGTGGTTCTACCGTCTGCATCGCGTTTGGCGCGGGGAACTTCGGCAAATGTAGGAGGATTCTGGAACTGTGCGGGAACTACATCGCAGGAAGTTTCTGTATACATGTATTTGATAACGTCTTCGGGCGCGGGATCGGGGGAATCAGCCGCCTTTCTCGCCGCACGGGCATTTCTTGCCGCAACTCTCTCTTCGAGAGCGGTAAGTTCTTTGTCGCTGAGAATCTTTGCGTCGAGAACGCGTTTTCTGAAGACGGTAACCGGATCTACTTCTTTCCAGCGGGCTTCTTCTTCGCGAGTACGGTATTCGTTGCGCGGGTCGGAAAGTGAATGTCCATAATAACGATAAGTGTCAAGCTCCAGCAGAACCGGACCTTTACCGTCCTGGCAAAGTTTTTTGGCGCGGGTGATAGCTTCGCGTACCGCCATTACATCCATGCCGTTTACTACTTCCGCGTGCATGTTGTTATTGGCGAAACCGGCGGCGCGGCGGGCGAGATAATCAACGCCGTTGACTTCCCCGTCGGCGCGTCCGGTCATGCCGAAATGGTTGTTTACGATGCAATAGATGACCGGAAGACCGTATTTAGTGCGGGCGATTTCACCGGTAAACTGTTCCTGTGCAGACCAGTTGAGGGATTCGAGCACTACACCGTTGGCATATGCGCCGTCTCCGGCGAAACAACAGACTACTCTGCCTTTAAGTTCTTCATCAATACGGCAGCTCATAGCTGCGCCGGTTGCGATTGGAATACCTCCGCCGACGATGGCGTTGGCGCCGAGGTGGCCTACTCTGAAGTCCGCGATATGCATACCGCCGCCGCGACCTTTACCGTAACCTTCCTCTTTACCGAAAAGTTCGGCGATGGTTCTGTAGATATGGTCTTCCATGACCGCTTCGCGCAAGTCTTCACCGGCAAGGTGGGAGAGCTCCGGGCAACGTGTCTTAAGTTCAGCTTCAGTCATTCTTCTGATAGCATGAAAACCTTTGGCGATAGAATCGCCGTGGCCACGGTGGGTGGAGGTTATGTAGTCAGTTATGTTGAGCATTCCGCAAGCACCTGCGGCGGTAGCTTCCTGACCGATAGATAAATGGGTCGGGCCGCGATATTCATAATCGCTGATGACCTCATAGGCTCCGGTACGGCATTTGAGGATCATTTCCTCAAATTCACGGATGACCAGCATTGATTCATAAAGTTCACTTACTTCTTCTTTGCTGATTTTCTTGTTCTTGTACTCATCAGCAAGGGCTTCATTGTACTGATAAGCCGGAATGCTGTCCAGCTTAACGGTTCTTTTCTTGAAGTCGGGACCCAGGTCACTGTAATAGTTTCCCATTTTTTTAGTAACTCCTGTTTACTTTAGCGAATTTGAAAAAACATTGTTAAAAATATATTAAATAGTTCAATAAACTACTTCTATGCCTATGTCGGTCAAGGTCTGTTCCATCTCTTTGGATATATTTGAGTCGGTGATGAGCACGTCGATATCCTTGATTGAGCCGCTGCTAACAAATGAAGCGGTTCCCAGTTTACTGCTGTCGGCGAGCACTACGACTTTTCCTGCACGTTTCATTATCAGTTCTTTTGTATAAGCTTCATTGGGGTCTGTAGTGGAAATACCGTCTTCGGCGGTGAAGCCGATAGTTCCCAGAAAAGCGGTGTCAATATGCAGTGAATTTATTGTGCTCGCGGTCAAAGGACCTACAAGTGTGCGGCTGAGAGGACGGAATTCGCCGCCGATGATTATTAGTTTATGATTGGTGGTATCCATCAAACTGGCGGATGCCATAAGTGAATTGGTAACCACGTTCAAATTGTTTTTGCGGTTGAGTTTACCGGTCAGAGCCAGAACGGTACTGCCGCCGTCCAGGCAAATGGTGTCGTTGTTTTCTATATAATTAAGAGCCAGTTCGGCTATATGATTTTTTTCTTCCGCATGAAATGCTGCTTTTTCCGCAAAAAGAGGTTCGGCGCGTGGAAATTTAGTTCTTACCGCTCCTCCGTGAACGCGCTTGACTTTGCCTTTTTCTTCAAGAGACTGGAGATCGCGGCGGACTGTAGCTTCTGACACTCCCAAGCCGTCAGTCAATTCGGAAATAGTACGCACTTCTTCGCCCAGTGCCTGAAGAATCAGCTTCTCGCGTTCCGGGGACAGTAGTTTTCTTTTGTTGTTTTCCATAATAAATTCTCCAGCTTGAATTGCGTTCTTTTGTATAATATGATGTGTTTTGAAACAATTTGCAAGTTTTTGAAAGAAAATTTTTAGTTTTTTTCATATGTGCATTGGGCATCAGTAAATTGAGCCGGAGTAAAGACATGTTTATTAAGCAGGCAGGAGAGCTAGAAACGGTTGCCTTTTCTGATATGCAGCAGCAGTATCTCACAATCTTCTACAGCTTCATAAGTATGTTCGAGTAATGCGTCGAACTGTACGGCGTCGCCGCAATTCAGTTCCAATTTCTCGCCTGGCAGGTAAAAAAACATTTTGCCTTTGAGAACCCAGCAGACTTCATAATCATCACGATGTAATTGGGGACGGGACACCTTGCCGCCTGCCGATGCGCTGCCATGCAGGGCACGGATATTGCCGTAAGATATTTCATTGAAAGTAAAACTTTCGGATACGTGTTTCCGGGAATGAGTTCTCTGAGCCATCTGGCTTTCCGCCAGAGCAATAAGATCGGAGGTGCTCATGCCGAACACCCGGCTGAGTTTATACAATGTCTCAAGTTCAGCGGCGGTCTGATTGCGTTCAAGTTTGGATATGACTGAAGCGGATACCCCGCTGCGATCGGATACATCCGCTATATTCAGATTCTCACGCTTTCTGAGCGACCTGAGAATTGAAAAATCATACATCTTTTTCAGGCTCATAAACTTCCTTGTTTTAATAAAACAGTAAATATAACGTGCGGATATAATTTTGCAAGCCTGTATCAGGAATGCTTATAATCCTTTGGTGGTCAGGTCGAAGACGTCTGGAGCTATTTCGCGAAGGTAGTTTACGGACAAATTAAGCGCGTCCTGTGCATTGGTGCATTTTAAGGCGCGTTGTGCTATGTCTTCCGCTTCGTGCATCTTTATTTTTCTGATTGTACGACGGATGGTTCCCAGAGAAATAGGACTCATACTAAGTTCGTGAACACCCAGTCCCACAAGCAATGGCGTGTATTGTGGAACCCCGGCCATTTCGCCGCAGACGCTTACCCAGATATTTTTCCTGCGTGCTGCTGAAACGGTTTTTTCAATCAACCCCAGAACTGCAGGATGTGTAGGCAGATATAAATACGCGACGCGTTCATTGCCGCGATCCACTGCCATAGTATACTGTATCAGGTCGTTGGAGCCGATACTGAAGAAATCGACCAGCTCCGCCAGCGCCTCAGCGATAAGCGCGGCGGCGGGAGTTTCTATCATTATGCCGATTTCAACATCATCTTTAAAACTGATTTTTTCTTTCTTTAGATCCGCTTTTATCTCATTTAGAATATTGATCAGAGCTGTTACTTCCGTGGTCGAGGTAATCATAGGGAACAATATTTTCAGACTACCGTAAACGCTCGCGCGCAGCATGGCACGCAACTGTGTACGCAATATGTCCGGACGCTCTTGAAGGCAGAGACGTACAGCGCGCAAACCCAGAAAAGGATTAGGTTCAGCCAGAGAATTCAGGGTCTCAGACAGTTTATCTCCGCCCAGATCCAAGGTGCGAATGGTTACCGGATGCCCGTTCAGGCTGGAAATCATTTCCCGGTATATTTCAAATTGTTCATTTTCTGATGGGAGTTTGTTTTTGTTTATAAACAGATATTCGGTACGGAACAGACCCACGCCGGCAGTGCCAAAGCGTTTAGCCGATTTTACGTCCGCGATTCCGTCTACATTGGCGGCAAGCTGGATGCGGAATCCGTCAAGAGTCTCCGGGCGGAGGCGACTTTCGTGAATGAGTTCGGCGTAAAGTTTTTCCTCCTGAGTCTCTTTCTGGTGATAAAGTCTTATGGTACTTTCAGTTGGATGAATTATGGCGTTGCCCACATAGCCGTCGATGATGACTTTATCGCCAGTTTTTAAAGTAATGCTTATGTCCTTGACCCCGACTATAGCGGGGATTTTCATGGAACGAGCCAGAATCGCGGTATGAGATGTTTGGCTACCGGTGCCAACGGCAAAACCGAGTACATTTTCGCGATCCAGCAATGCTGTAGCCGAAGGCGTCAGATCATGAGCTACTATTATTTTTTTCCCACCTAGATTGTCCAGAATCGGTTGCCTGTTACCGTGAAGGTTGGATAATATTCTTGAGGCGACATCTTTTATGTCATCAGCTCGTTCTCTTATATATACATCCGGCATCGCCGCCAGGGCTTTTACATAACGGTTGATGGTGGAGTAGAATGCGTATGCCGCCGACCATTTTTCAGTTTGAACAAGCATTTCCACTTCATTAAGGATCATCCGGTCATCGACGATCAGCAGGTGAGCGTCAAAAATACTCGCTTCCTTGTCATCAAGTTCTGCTTGAATGCGTTTCTGCATTACTCGCAGTTCAGCGCGGGTTACATCCAGAGCCCGTTCGAACGCTTTTTTTTCGCTTTCTATATTGTCCGGTTCAATGTTTTTTATATCCGGCTCGCGGAAAGAAGTGTAAAAGCTGTTGACGATAAGGACTTCCCCGATTGCTATGCCCGGAGACGCGGCAATACCATGGAGAATAGTCTCTTTTTGTTCTTCATCAGCCATGATTGCTCAATTTTCTTCCTGGAATTTACTGTTCACAAGCTCTTCTATGGCCTTGATTGCGGATTCGCAGTCAGGACCTTCGGCGGATATATTTATCTTTGATCCTCTTCCCGCAGACAGCATCAAAAGTCCCATGAGACTTTTCCCGTTTACTGATTCCCCGTCCTTTTCGACGTTTATGTCAGATTCGAACCCGGCAGCAAGCTGAACAAACAAGGTTGCCGGTCTTGCGTGCAAACCCAGTTCATTCTTTATTTCCAGTGTCAATATAGCTTTATTTGTTTCTTGCTGCATAAGTTTATTTAAATGTTAAGTTCTTATTAAAATAACGAAACCCTAGTGAATATAACTTATGCAATCAGGTTTTCAAGATAGAACAGGTATAATTTAAGCGTAAAAAATTCCATGCCTGTCCAGATTTGTGAAATAATATATTCATTAAATCCATAAAAACGACTTTTGCGTCATATGTATTTGTTGATATTCATGCGAGCCTGAGCGTCAGCCAGAACAACCGAGAGCTCCACTTGCCGGATTGGAATATTCCAGAATTTCCGCAATAGCGCGTTTTTCTGGTCAACATCGGTTATGATATCAAAACCATGTTTTTCATAAAACTTGATTGCCCATGAGGCGTCTGCCCATGTTCCTATAAGCATAGGTAAGCTACAGTTTTCATATATATGTCGTAGCAGTTTGCCGCCTATGCCGATTTTCCTGCATGCGGTTCTTACATAAGCATGGCGTATAAGTTCAACTTCATCGTTCTTATTTTGTACGCCCATGACGCCAAGCAAAAAGTTGTTCACATAGTAGCCGTGGAAAATAACGCCTTCGTCAAGTTGTTGGCGTAATTCTTCGCGCGACATATACGGTTCATGCCAGCGGTCGGCCGGTATTACTCCGCGATATGCCGTAGCTGCGTCATTTATTATGGTATATATATGCTCAAAGTCATCGGGGGTGGTAGGTTTTATTGTTCCATTTCCAAGAAACAGCTGAGATGCGTATACATGTTTTTCTTTGAATGGAAAATTTTTGTCAAAAACATCCAACTCATTGGGATTGTCATGAAAAACCGGGTTATCGCAAAGACTGCCGGAGATTCCCTTCAGGGCGCCGCTATAGAGCTCCATAATCTGAAATGCGGCATGATAATTCCCCGATGGGTCGCTTATTCCGAACTTCTCACATGGTTCAAAGCCGAAACGCTGATAATATCCCGGATCGCCGAAAAGAGCTATAGCCGAATATCCGAGTTTAGCGGCAATCCCGGCAGTATACTTGATGAGTTTTGAACCGATTCCCTGATTTTGACAATCCGGCAGAACGGCAATCGGACCGAGCATGAGGATTTTATGGGATTTTTCGTCTTTGTTTATAATCGTCGCGGCGGAGTAATACGCGCATCCGGCATGTTTTCCGTCAATAAGCGCCACATAGCTTAATTCCGGTACAAACGAACTATCTGCACGCAGACGGTTGGTTATGTAATGCTCGCTGCATCCAGGCTGATATTTATCCCAGAACGCCTCACGTATAATTTCCTCGCTACGGCGAAAATCGCCTGAAGCTTCCGCCCTTATTATCAATTTACTCATTTTTTTATCTAATCCCATTTTTATCAATGCGCTGATTCATATCCAGCTTAAGTAGAGTGCAGGAACCAGCAGATAATTTCTCTTTTATCTGCTTTATGAAATGTTCTGCAAACTGGCGTCGATTTCATCCTGACTCAACTCGCGCCATTTGCCCGATGGCAGTTCCCCGAGTTCCAGCGCGCCAATAGATAAACGTCTCAACACCAGCGTCTTCGCTTCAGCATAGTTCACCATCCGGCGGATTTCGCGTTTTTTACCTTCGTTAAGGACAAAATTATAACAGCAGGGGCGTTTGCAGACAATCGACTCCGGCACTAATCGCTCTCCCTCATCGACTATTCCCCGGCGTAACTGGTCAAGGATATCCTCCGGTATCGGACGGTCAGTTTCCACATGGTACCGTTTAAGAATATTATAGCGCGGATGCGTAAGCCGAGCGGAGTAATCGCCATCATTGGTGAGTATAAGCAGCCCTTCACTGTCCCGATCAAGCCTTCCGGCGCTGAACAGACGAACATCGGGCAGGTCTACAAGCTCAAAAACAATTTTTTCCGCATAGGGGTCTGCGGCGGTACAGGTATAGCCGGGTGGTTTGTTGAGCATAATATAATATCGCCGTCCCAGAGAAATGATTTTGCCATCGACTTCAATCCGGTCTGCGGCATTGACTTTGCAACCGTTAACGGTTATGGTTTCACCGTTAACTTTGACCTTTCCGGAGGTTATCTGTGTTTCTGATTCGCGTCGCGATGCCACACCGGCAAGGCTCATGAACCGCGCCAGACGCATGGGGAACTCTATCTTTTCACTATTCTTATCCAAGACTTTTTCCTGATTTGTTGTTACGCGCATAATATCCGCGCAAAATCCATTCAGCACAAAAATAGTACGGTAATGGCAGATTATCAAATCCGGCAATGGAATAATTTGCTCAATGATGTTATATTCAGCAGAAAGAAAAAACATATTTAGAGCGCAAAACGGAGTATAATATCATATGAGCGGACAATCTGAAACCGAATCGGCGGGAAAGTTGTATATAGTCGCCACCCCTATAGGCAACCTTGGCGATGTAACTTTACGTACATTGGAAATACTTAAAAGTGTCGATCTCATCGCCGCCGAGGACACGCGCCGGACTCGAAAACTGCTCAATCATTTTGAAATCCCCACGCGTACCATCAGCTATCATTCCCACAACGAACATCGCAAAACTGCTGAGTTGCTGGAACAGGTCGCTGGCGGACTGAAGCTCGCATTGGTGTCCGACGCTGGAATGCCTTGTATCGCCGATCCCGGCTTTCTACTGGTGCGCGAAGCGGTGAAATATGGTATTGAACCGGAAATAATTCCTGGAGTTTCGGCGTTGACCTTTGCTATTGCCGCGTCGGGAATGCCCTCGGATCGTTTTACTTTTTACGGCTTTCTTCCAGTAAAACCCGGTAAAAAACAAAAGCTTCTTGAAGAGATAAAAAACAACGCGCATACCGCGGTGGTGTTTGAATCGCCTTACCGGATAAGCAAGACTTTGCTGGCGATTTCAGAAGTGATCGGAGCAGACACCGCCGTCGCGGTGGTCAGAGAAGCCACAAAACTTCACGAGGAAGTATTAAGAGGTGGCGCGAGCGAACTTTATGAAACGCATTGTGAACGCAATTGGAAAGGTGAATTTGTCTTGGTGATAGCTCCTCAGGTGAATGCGCCGTCACAGACTGACGCGCCAGAAAATTGACATTCCCGCCTGTCCCGAAACAGGCGGGAGAAAAATAACAAACTTATTTCTTTTGAAATTCTTCTATTTCCAGGAAAGTACGTTCATTTTTGACAACTGAACCTACTTTGCCTTTATCTGAATATATCACTATCAGCTTTTTGGCAGTGCCGGGAGCTGGATCTTTCTTGAAGGTACCATTATTGACGGCAAGCTTTTTATTATCCTCAAGCGCCTTGGTTACAATATCTTTTACATCCATCCATTTCCCGGGAGCGCCGTAATAGGCCTTGATCACTTTCAGACCTTCGCCTTCAACAGGAATCGCGGCGATAACTATAAAATCTTTTTTTTCTTTGACTTCAGCAGTTTTTGTCTCGCCATCGACCTTGTATTCGACTTTCATGGTCTTGGCTTTGCCTTTCGCCGGATCGGAACCGGCAAAATTATTGCTGACAGTAACGCAAATAAAGGTATCTTCGACTACTGCTGCCTTGACTTTTTCGGTTACATCCACCTTGTTGTCGCCATTGCCATAAGTTGCGGAAATAATTTCCAGATCTCCAGCGAGAAGTGATAATCCACATACGGTTACAAACACAGTAAGAATTTTTTTGATCATTGTACTTTTCCTTTTTTTCTTAAATACTATGGACTTCATTAAACTATCGTTTGTGCCAAATACATGTTTACGTATTTATACATGCTTTTCCCGGGTAAATCAAGTTTTGAAATAATACATTCCACAAAATGACGACAAAAAGTCTATAACTTTAAGCTGCGGAAACAAAGGTGTAAAACAGGTTACAGTGTCAATGAAGAATTTTCACAGGTGGTGATTAGAGGCAATAACACCGGCTTTTTCGATAATCTACGGATAAAAGGACAATAACAAAGAGGCGTATCTGCTCCTGAAAATCAAACCCGCTGTGCTTTTCGCGAAAAGCACAGCGGGTTCCATAAAATAATCAGCGTAGATGACTACAAACGACCTTAACGGTCGTCGTCATCGTCATCCAAGTCTTCAAAATCCTCGAAGTCGTCGTCGTCAAAATCCTCGAAGTCCTCGAAATCCTCGTCGTCGAGTTCGTCCATCAGATCTTCAAATTCTTCATCTTCGAACTCATCGTCTTCGAATTCATCTTCGTAGTCTTCATAGTTTTCGAGTTTTTTCAAGCCCATTTTTCACCTCATTTTTTGTTAATAAGTTCTATAAACCAGTTTTTAAACGAGCGGAGATGATTATATATCACTCTCACATTTACCCGCAACAAACTGACAGATCATATAAATATTGTTCGCAGCGGCGGAAAGCCGTTAAAATCCACCGCGCAGTAACTACTGGTATACGCTCCGGTGGAAAGCCAGTACATTCTGTCGCCCACCGAAAGATTCAACGGAAGTGTATATTCCGCTTCCTCGTAGATGGTATCCACGCTGTCGCAGGTGGGACCGGCGATAATTACTTTTTCACGCGGACCCTCTTTTTCCACGTAAACCGGATACTTTATAGATTCATCCAGAGTCTCCATGAGACCGTTGAATTTGCCAACATCGGTATAGACCCAACGTTCGAGAGCGGTTCTGGATTTCCTGGAAATAAGCACCACTTCGCTGACGATTACGCCGCAATCCCCGACCATGGAGCGTCCGGGCTCAATGATGATTTCGGGGATGTCGTCCTCAAAGTCCTCATGTAGAAAGCGGGTTATTTCGCTGGAATAAGTGTCAATAGTATTATTTTTATCAATATACTGTGCCGGAAGTCCTCCGCCCATATTGATTGATTTGAGTTCTATATCTGAATCACGGCACCAGTCGAAAAGCAATTTGACTTTGGCGATGGCGGCGTCCCAGGCGCTGATGTCGCGCTGTTGAGAACCGACATGGAAAGACACTCCATAGGGCTGGAGTTTCAGCTTTTTAGCGAGTTCCAGCAGATCAAAAGCCATGTCCGGCTGACAGCCAAACTTCCGGGACAGCGGCCAATCGGCGGTAAAGACGCCTTCCGCGAGTATTCTGACAAATATTTTCGCTCCCGGAGCTTCTTTGGCGATATTGCGCAAATCACCCTCGCTGTCAGTAACATACAATCTGACCCCGGCGTTATAAAATTCTCTTATGTCATGTGCTTTTTTTATAGTATTGCCATAGCTGATACGTTCCGGTTCCACCCCGAGCGAGAGTACTTTGCGCAACTCATATACCGATGCCACGTCAAAACACGACCCCAGATCGCGCAACAGTTCCAGAACTTCTTTAGCTGGATTAGCTTTCACTGCATAATAAATCTTAGCGTAGGGCATACTCTGTTTGAGTTCATCCCAACGCTGGCGGATTACATCCAGATTGACGACAAGAAAAGGTGTTTCATTGCGATCAGCAACCCTCTTGATCTTGCGCCACTGCTTGTCGTTAAAATAATCCTTGACATTTATCTTCAATATCCTATCCCTTATTTTGTAGATTTTATCTTTTTGTTAAATAAACCCATTCAATCCGGCATGGGCTCCTGCGCTGGAGTTGAAGTTGATCCCAGCGACGGAGCGTCCCCCGAACACATAAGCTGTGCTATATTAACATTTTTTATGCCAGCTGTCATAAGAAACATGACCATAATGCGCTAATTCGCTGATTGTAAACACTTAATTTAGTTAAATATGTTTTTATGTCAACCTTTTGTTTTTTGATTTTTGTAAAATCAGAAGCTTTACTTCTTGTTTTTAAGAATTATATTTCCTTTTTATATAAAAAAGGTGGCGAAATCATGCTTTTAAGAATAACTTTGGCGCTGGACAACGGCAATGTATCCAGAAAACTGGCGATGATCATCAATCGGGATCAGGAATTCATCCTGAGCTATATCCGCACGGGTAAAGACATAGTGCGCATCATGGCGGCACAGGAGACTGACTTGCTGCTGGTGAGCCGGGCGCGTCTGGGGGATGACCCATTGGACTTCATTGCCAAGCTTAAATCCTTGCCGGACTTTCCCTCGGTGGTGGTAATCGGCGAGAACAATCCTCATAGTCGTGCGGAGCTGTTGGGCGCGGGTTTTGATTCCGTGCTTGAGGGCAATATACCATTGGACAATATAGCCGAAGCTATTCTGGGACAGATCAGCATCATCATGGAACAGAAGCGGGAGCATTATGGTCTTCAGCCTGAACGTATTCACCAGTTACGGGATTTCATTTCCAACAGCGGCTCAATGCAAGCGTTTATGACTATTGTCAGAAAGATCATCAGAAAAGATTCCTCATTGTTGATACTTGGTGAGACCGGGTCTGGCAAAGAACATCTGGCACGCGCCATTCACAACGAAAGCCATCGCGCTGATCAGCCGTTCATACCGGTTCACTGTGCCGCGATACCAGAAACACTGCTTGAGAGTGAACTGTTCGGACATGAACGCGGGGCGTTTACCGGAGCTACGCGCTCCCGGCGCGGCGCGTTTGAGCTGGCACATGGCGGGACTCTTTTTCTGGATGAAATAGGGGATATTCCCATACACCTCCAGACCAAACTGTTGCGGGTACTCCAGGACAGAGCGTTTTCCCGTCTTGGCGGCGAGAAGAATATTCGTGTAGACGTGCGTATTATGGCGGCGACCAGCATAAATCTTCAGAATGCCATAGAATCTGGCGAGTTCAGAAGCGATTTATATTATCGCCTCAGCGTAATTACGTTAAATATCCCTCCGCTAAGAAAGCGGCGCGAAGACATACCTGACCTCGCCCATGAAATCATACGTGAACTTAATAGAAAAACAGGAACTCCAACTTCCGAAATAACCGATAGCGCCATGTCCGGTTTAGTGGAATATTCCTGGCCGGGAAATGTACGAGAGCTGCGCAACGTGTTGGAGCGCGCTCTGCTGTTGAGTGAAGACGACACTATCTGCGCCAATGATTTTCCTGAAGAAATATCTGGAGGCTCCCTGCAAAGTTCATTGGAAAGCATCGGGGATATTCTTAAACATAACAGTGCGTCGTTACC
>JAFGXT010000376.1 GCA_016936495.1 Victivallales bacterium | reverse complement strand
GCTCCGAACTTTTTTTGTGGATTAATTGTTTGAACGATTCTTGAAAAGCGCGAAAAGAAGAGTACTTTATTGTTTGATTTTTTTTGAAGCAATGAATTTATTGTTTTTGAATATTTTAATCTCAAATTCAGGAAAATGAGTTATGTCTAAAAACTACAAAATTGCGGTTCTCCCCGGTGACGGTACCGGCCCGGAAGTAGTTGCTGAAGGTTTGAAAGTCCTCCATGCGGCTGCTGCAAAATTCGGTTTCACGGTTGAAACCAAAGCCTATGATTGGGGCGGCGACCGTTACCTCAAGACCGGCAATGTCCTGCCTGATGACGCGGCTGAAAGTCTTAAACAGCATGACGCCGTATTTCTTGGCGCGATCGGTCATCCCGACGTCAAACCCGGTATTCTGGAAAAGGGCATTCTGCTGAAACTGCGTTTTGAACTGGATCAGTATATCAATTTGCGTCCGGTAAAATTGTTCCCGGGAGTTGAAACTCCGCTGGCGAACAAAACTCCGGAAGACATCGACTACGTGGTCGTCCGTGAAAACACCGGCGGCATTTATACCGGTACCGGCGGCATTTCCATGAAAGGCTCCAAAAATGAAGTCGCTGTTCAGTCCATGGTTTACAATTATTTCCAGGTCGAGCGTTGCATCCGTTTTGCTTTTGAGCAGGCAAGCAAGCGCCACTCTGCGGAAAATCCATGGAAAGGGCTCAGCGAGCAGGATGTCAAGAACGGTAAGACCGGACAGCTTACTCTGTGCGGCAAGACCAACGTGCTGACTTTTGTTTTTGACCTTTGGGAAAGAGTTTTTTATGAAGTCGCCAAAGACTTCCCGCATATCAAAACCGATTACTGCCATATTGACGCCACTTGCATGTGGATGGTGAAGAACCCTGAATGGTTTGACGTCATTGTTACTACCAATATGTTCGGCGACATCATCACCGACCTGGGCGCCATGACTCAGGGCGGCATGGGTATCGCCGCCGGCGGCAATATCAATCCTCAGGGCGTAAGCATGTTCGAACCTATCGGCGGTTCCGCTCCGAAATATACCGGCAAGAATGTCATCAATCCGCTCGCGGCGATCTCATCTGTTGGCATGATGCTTGACTTCCTTGGTGAAGTCGAAGCCGCCAAAGCTATTGAAAACGGCGTGGCGTACATCACCGGCAACAAGCTCAAGAGCATGGCGGCCGGACGCATGGGATACAGCACCACGGAAGTGGGTGATATGATGGTCGAGCAGATTAAGGGCTGACGATACTCCGTTTGCGTTTATTATATACCGTGACCGGGATATTCCGGCACGGTTTTTTTGATTTAATCCGGAAATATCTTATATGAGTGATACCTGGTTTCTGATGGAGGACAAGGCTCGTTCTCCTTATATGAACATGGCGATAGATGAGTTGCTGCTTGCGGAAGCTCCTACTTACAATACGCCGCTGATACGTTTCTATACCTGGGACAGACCTTCGGTCAGCATCGGTTATGTCCAGAAGTATTCAGCCGCGCCGGAGAAAGGTTATACCATTGTCAGGCGTCCGACCGGCGGTGGCGTGGTGTTTCACGATTCCGACCTGACATATACCGCCGTAATTCCGGTAAATCACCCTATATACAGATTGGACCGTATGGAAAGTTATCATGTGTTTCACCGTGCAGTGCTTCGGGCGCTGGATGCGTTGGGACTGCCCGGCTGTCTTGCTCCCGACGAGAGCGGTCCGGTTGATCGCGCCACCATGCAATGTTTCACTACTCCGACCCGTTATGATGTTCTTAGTCAGGGGAAAAAATATGCGGGCGCGGCGCAGCGCCGCGGCAAGACTGGTATTTTGCATCAAGGCAGTGTGAGTTTGAAAGCAGCTTCCGGCAATTACCAACTGCTTAAGGAGAAACTTATAAAAGCTTTTGAAGAAGAGTTAAATATTAACTTTAAAAATTTCGTTCCCGACTGTAGATTATATAAAATGGCGGAAAAACTTGCCATGAGCAAATACTCGGTGGGGGCGTGGAATATTCACAAAACCTGGCGCGCATGATTATCATTCAGACCAAAGGAGATACTTAATGGAAGATATCAGAAAACTGCGTCATCAGATAAATTACAAGATAAAGAACATGGAGTTGTTCAAAGAGGCGTTTACGCATCGTTCATACGCTTCTGAACATAAGCTGGATTATGACAACCAGCGGCTGGAATATCTGGGCGACGCGGTGGTGGAGATAATACTTTCCGAAACATTGTTCAAGCGTTATCCAGATTCCCCGGAAGGACTTCTGACCAAGATGCGCTCCGCGTTGGTGCGTCAGGATTCTTTGGCGAAACTGGCTCGTCAACTTAAGCTTGATGAGTTTATCAGGATGGGACGCGGGGAGATGGAATCGGGCGGACCGCAACGGGAATCAACCTTGTGCGATTTATTCGAGGCTATGATCGGAGCTGTATATCTGGATTCGAGCCTCGAAGAAACCGCTAAAGTGCTGGTTCCGCTTTTTAATGAGCATTTTCCTGATCCGTTAGAACTTTTGAAAAGCCAGAATCCCAAAGGCGGACTTCAAGAATATTCCCAGAAAAAATGGGGCAAAGCTCCGGTGTATCAGTTGCATGACGTCAACGGACCCGATCATGAACCTAAATTTGTGGTAACCGTGTCCGTAAACGGCAACGTTATCGGCAAAGGAGTGGCAGGCAAGCGCAAAACCGCGGAAGGGCTGGCCGCGAAAGACGCGCTGAAACAGATAAAAGATATATAATCAATTCAGCCGCGAGGGGTATTTTATCATGACGATGGCATATTCGATGCAGTTTCCGCCTCAAGTGCTTTTTGGCGCCGGAGCAGTGGAGCAATTACCGGGAAAACTTCCGGCGGGAGCAAAAATACTGCTGGTAATCGGCGCTAGCGCCAGACATAACGGATTGCAAAAAAAACTGGAAACCTTGCTCGCGGATTTTGAACTTACCATAATATGCGGCGTTATGCCGGAACCGGATCTTGATGAGGTTGACCGTATTATCGACGTCGGACGCCAAAACAAGGTCAACGCGGTGGTGGCGGTCGGTGGCGGCAGTGTCATGGACGCCGCAAAAGCCGCGTCCTGCATTATCGCCAATCCAGGCAGTATACGCGATTATTTCAATGGTTCCAGAAGCATCATTGACCGTAACGGGATATTTCTTGCTGCGCTGCCGACGACTTCCGGTACCGGAGCGGAAATCACCCCCAACGCGGTATTTATCGACCCGGAAAGCTCTATAAAAAAATCCATACGTCATCAATATATCATCCCTGATCTGGCGATAGTTGATCCGGTGCTGACCGTTTCCGCGCCGTCGTCGGTAACCGCCGCCAGTGGTATGGACGCATTGACCCAGGCGGTCGAAGCACATATTTCCAGAGGAGCGACCGCATTTACCGACGCCTTGTCAGCTCAGGCGGTTAAGTTGATAATGCGCAGTCTGGAAAATGCCTGCAAAAATCCTGATGATATTCAAGCGCGTTCGGATATGGCCGAAGGCAGCATGCTCACGGCGTTGGCGTTTTCTCAAAGCGGACTTGGCGCGGTTCATGGCATAGGTCATCCGGTGGGCAGTTGCCTGCATCTGGCACATGGGCTTACCTGTGCGATCCTGCTCACGCCGGTGTTGGAATGGAATAAGAGCGTTGCCGGCGACAAGCTGGCGGGACTGGCGGCTTTATGCGGTGGAACCAGCGCGGATGATTTTATCAGAAGTGTGTCCGCGTTGCGGGAAAAAACCGGAATACCTGCGGACTTCAAGGAGGCGGGGCTCAAAGAGGAACATTTTGATTTTATCGTAAAAAATTGCCGCAGTGGCAGTATGAAGGCGAATCCGGCAGACATGAGCGATCAGGATGTGATCGCGATGCTGAAACGCTTGAGCTGACCTTATGATGGAGCTGGCGATATTAATAATATGCTTTCTGGCAATGATCTGCGCTTTTGCGGCAGTGATCGCTTTTGCTTTCAAAAATGAAATAAAAGCGATTCGGACATATCGGCGGCTGAAAGGTCATATACCTGAATGCCTACGTTGTACGGATTGTTGCCGCAAGACCGTAACGGTATCGTCGCAGGAGGTGGAAAATATCAGCGCCGCCAGCGGCATGAAGGCGGCGGAATTTGTAAAAAGTACAATGGGTATTAAATATTTACGTCGCGATGAACACGGAAATTGTATTTTTCAGGATATAGTCAACGGAAGTTCCGGCGATAAGATATCGCATTGCCGGATATATCCGGTCAGACCAGCCGCTTGCCGTCGCTTTCCACGTCTTAAGTATTGGGGTATACCGGGTCTTGATTGGCGTTGCCGGGCGGTACGGCAGGCGCAAATAGAAAATCATAGGACAGAAAAAGATGAATAACAAGCATGTAGTCGCTCTGGGTTTGAACCCTGCATATCAGAAAACGCTGTTTTTTGAGAACTTGAATAAGGGAGAAGTCAACCGCGCCAGCCGTTCCACGCTGATGGCGTCTGGCAAAGGTATAAATTTTTGTCGTGCGTCCCGTGCCTGGGGACGGGATGCTCTGCTGCTCCAGTTTTCAGGTGGCGATACCGGAAGATTCATCGATTCGGCGCTGGAAGCGGAGGGACTCAGGCATGTAACCGTCAAATCTCTGTCTCCCACCCGCACCTGTACCACTTGTTTGTGTGCAGCCAGTGGCGAGATGACTGAACTGATTGAGCCTTCGGGCGATATTCCCAAGGATGAATTGAATGCCTTGCTGACTGCATTGAGGAAGGAGATTCCCGCAAGCGGAGGTGTGGCGTTATGCGGTACGGTGCCACCTGGAGTTGGTACGGTTGCCTATGAAAACGCCGTTGATCTGGCAAAACAACATGGCATTCCGATATTGCTGGATTCATGGAAAGACGTGGATACGGTATTGATAAAAGGTATAGACATACTCAAAATCAATAAAGAGGAATTATCCGCGCTCTGTGCCACCGGCGATCTTAAAGCCGCGCTGAAAAAGTGCCTTGCCCGATACGCGCCGGGGATAATCGCCATAACCGATGGTTCTGGACAGGCGTGGCTGTGTGTTGACGGAAAGTTGTTTTCGCTTGAAGTGCCGCGTCTGGATAAAGTGATCAATCCCATTGGTGCGGGCGATACGGTGTCGGCGGTGATGTTCGCTGAATTTTTGAAAGACAGTTCTCCGGCAGAAGCTTTTGCCACCGGTCTGGCGGCGGCGTCCGCCAGTTGCATGACCGAAACTGCGGCGGTCTTTGACGTCGAAGTCGCAGGAAAATTAAAAAGCGGTATAAAAATATCATCAGTGGATTTTTAAAATCCTTTCAGACGCGCTATATTGGATAAAACTTATTTAACAAGGAAACGATCATGTCAGAATCATCCAATCAGGAAATTGATCAGGACAAAGAAGTAAATACGAACGCGAACGGACAGGACAACACTATAAGTCAGACAGTGGAAGAGCAGACCGCGTTCCCGCCGCCTCCTCGCGAAGGCTTTTTCAATGAACGCAAAGAACCGGAACCGGCAAAACGCGGCTTCGGCGGTTGTTTCTGGGTCATCATTCTAGGGCTCTTCGCCACCTTTTTGACCGTAATAATTACAGTCGGCGTAGTCATCGCCGGAGCTGTAAGCTCGTTTCAATCTTCACTGGGTGAATTCAGCGAAGCCAGCGGGGCAGGCTCCAGTTTTCAGGAAAGCGTTGTCAGCGGGGACAGCTCATCGCACAACAAAATAGCTTTGATCAACATCAAGGGCATTATTACCAATCAGGAGACCGGCGGTCTCGGTTCCGCGTCAAACGCGTCTGCGCCGCAGATCAACAAAAGACTTAAACACATCCTTGATGATTATTCTGTCAAAGCCCTGATCGTGCGCATCGAATCCCCCGGCGGGGAAGTTACCGCGTCTGACGAAATATATCATATGCTTATGAAAATAAAACAGGAGAGAAATATTCCTGTAGTTGCGTCTATGGGCTCTCTGGCTGCCAGCGGCGGTTACTACATTGCCTGTGGCTGTGATAAGATCGTGGCTCACAAAATGACCACGACCGGCAGTATCGGCGTCATCATACAGACCTATAAATACTATGACATGTTCCAGAAAATAGGTTTAAAAGGCGAGGCGTATACCTCCGGACCGATGAAGGCGATGCTGAGCGGAGACCGTCCTACCACCGAAGCGGAAATGGATATAGTCAGCGATTTGGTGATGATTGTATATGACGATTTTGTCCGCATTGTGGCGGAAGGTCGTCCTGATTTGAGCGTGGAGGACATAAAATCATCGGAACTCGGAGACGGCAGAGTGTTCCTTGGCTCTCAGGCTTATGAAAACGGTCTGGTCGATCAACTGGGTTATTTCGATGACGCGGTCAAACTGGCGGCGGAAATGGCAGGATTGAATAATTATAAAGTAGTTTCCTTGAACACTCCCTTTACCCTGGCGCATATATTCGGACAGGTGGAAGAGAAAAGCTCAAATTTAAAAATACAGTTTCCGGGTGACGGCGGCTTCAAACTGGAAAAAGGCAGGATATATCTGCTGCCTCCGGAGT
>JAFGXT010000375.1 GCA_016936495.1 Victivallales bacterium | reverse complement strand
GGCTTTGGACGAAGACAATGAAAGCGGTATGACCCCGGATCGCGTCAGCGCCTGGTGCAAACAGCTACGCGAAGAACTCAGCTGAACACAAGCGGCAGCAGGAGCGGATCAATATGGAAACTAAGGAATTACTTACTATTTTCAGTGATTTTCTTTCAAGCCGGAAACTTTCATTAACGCGCGAACGCCTTGAACTGGTGAAAGTTATTTGCGGTTTTGACGATGTTTTCGGAGTAGAAGATATATGCAGAAAGCTTTGCGCGCAAAGGATGCCGATGGCAAATTCCACCGTATATCGCAATATTGATTTGCTCCGCACTGCCGGAATTATTGAAACAGCACAATGTGGCAACAGCAGAAAACGCAATGTTTACCGCAGGATAAATCCACGGCAACGGCATTATCAGCTCAGCTGTCTTGACTGCGAATCTACTTGCACGCTTGAAGACTCAAGGCTTGACAAGGCCATACTGGACATATGCAGACAGCATAATATTTCACCGGAAGGCTTGACCGTGAAAATTGAAGGACGCCGTTTAGTACGAGATCGATATTAAATCTGGTGTCATTATTTAACTTGACATGAATCTTAAGAGCTGTATTTTTCAGTGAGGCGTACTAATCCGGCATCATCAAACTCAAATAATTCTCCATTTATTTCCTGATAGGTCTCATGACCCTTTCCTGCAATGAGAACAATGTCGCCGGAGGCGGATTCTGTCAACGCCAGGCGAATGGCGGTTTCACGGTCGGGTTCAACCGTATAGTCGGCATGTGCGGGAAGTCCTTTGAGAATGTCGGCGATGATTGTCCGGGGATCTTCATAACGGGGATTGTCGCTGGTAATGATTATCCGGTCGGCAAGCTCGGCGGCAACTGCCGCCATGCGCGGGCGTTTGCTGCGGTCGCGGTTCCCGCCGCAACCGAATACCACGGTCAAGCGTTGCGGACATAAATCTCTGAGCGATTGGAGGACATTGCGTAAAGCATCGTCGGTATGTGCGTAATCCACATATACGTCGGCACCGTTTTTAAGATGATAATGCTCCAGTCTGCCGGGTACGGAAAAGTTTTTTTCCAACGCCGCCAAATATTTTCCCTGGCTTATGCCCAGTAATTCCGCCGCGATCAGAGCCGATGTCAGATTATAGATATTATGTTTTCCGGCAAGTGGCGATTTTACCTTAAGAGAACAATGTTTGTTTATGAGCTCGAATGTCGCTCCAGAGGCGTCGGTATACGCGTTAGTGATGCGATAATCCGCCGTATCCGTAAATCCGCTGGTAATGATGGTTGGAGTATTGTTTTCTTTTAGTTCTTTTGCCAGACGCGCGCCGTAAGGATCATCAATATTGATTATTCCGTATCCGGTGGTGTAAGTGGAGAAAAGTAGTTTTTTCGCTAGATAATAGTTTTCCATATCTCCATGATAATCAAGATGATCCCCGGTAAGATTGGTAAATATGCCTATTTCAAAGCGGGTAGTGCCGATGCGTCGCTGATCAAGTCCGTGGCTGGACGCCTCCATCAGCGCGTATTGACATTTTTCAGCGCGCATTTCCGCGAACAAAGCCTGTAATTCATACGCTCCGGGGGTAGTGCGTGAGGCGGGAAACTCACGGTTTCCGGTGCTGTATTTTACCGTCGATACCAGACCGCAGCGGTTTCCCGTCATTGACAGGATATGATGCAACAGGAACACCGTGGTGGTTTTCCCATTGGTGCCGGTAACGGCGCAAACTCGCATTGTCGACGCGGGGTAATCAAAAAAATGTTCGGCAGTCATGGCGTAAGCGGCATAGGCGTTGTTCACCAGTATGCAGTTGACGTCGGAACGCATATAATCGGCGTTGCCGATGATGACCGCCTGTGCTCCGGCGGCAATGGCGGCGTCAATAAAACGGTGTCCATCGGATTCAGCACCCTTTATTGCGCAAAACACACTGCCGGGTAATATTTTCCGCGAATCATCAGTTATTGTTGTAACCGGAAAATCCTGTGAAAAATGCTGTTGCAATGATATTGGAACGAGCATTTGCACATAACTTTGCCAGAGTTTCATAGTGATTGCTCTACAATTTCAAGTTTTATTCCACGGGAAGCCTTAAGGAAAACCGTATCGCCCGGTTTTATCACCTTACCGAGCGGTTCCACCGCGCAAGTGGAATCAGAAAAGAACATTACGGCAGAGGTTTCTGAATTGTTAAGTTGTCCGCTTGCTTTGCACATCTCCTTGCCGACCGCCGCGATACGCGCTGAAGGAAACAGCACCAGAGCTTGTTTGAGCACCTTAAGTTGTTCGTTGACAGAATTTTCTCCGATTTCAAGCATGTCTCCAAGTATGAGCACAAAGTTTTCCGGTTGAATAAATTCCGCAAGCCATTCAAGACTGGCTTTGACGCTGTCCGGGTTGGCGTTATAAGCGTCATTGACCCAGGTTACACCCTCGCGTTCGGTTATTTTCATACGCATACCCGGTAAAACACATTGTTCCAAACCTTGTACTATCTTGTCTCCATTTATGCCCATAGCACTGGCGGCTGCGGCAGCCGCAGCCGCGTTGGATGCCTGATGTCTCCCGGAAAGTTTCCAGTTTACCAAAAATTCTTCTCCGGTTTGCCGGAATTTCAATTTCATTTGACTGCCCTGAAGAGTTCCGCCCAGGTATCGGCTGGAGACGTCAGCATCGTGATTGCCGGCAAAGTGTATTACTTTATAAGAAGCTGCTTTTTTCTCAAGTATGTCCTGTCCGCCACCGGATACGGGAATAACAGCGGTACCGCCTGGTTTAAGTCCGGCAAAGATACAGGACTTTTCACGTGCGACGCCCTCGATTGAACCGAGAAATTCAAGGTGGCAACTGCCAATAAAGCTGATTACAGACACGTCCGGTTCTGTGGTTAAACTGAGTGGCTCGATCTCTCCGTGATGATTAGTGCCCATCTCTATCACCGCTACTTTATGCTGTTTGTCAAGGCGCAGAAGATTTTGCGGTACGCCTATTTGATTATTCGTATTGCCCTCGGTGGCAAGTACCGCGTCGGCGCCATATGCGGCGGAAAATATAGAGCGTAACATCTCTTTGGTGCTGGTTTTACCGCTGCTTCCGGTTACGGCAACGATTTTCAGATCGGTAAAGCGGCGACGATGAAAGTTCGCCAGTGCCTGATATGCACGAGTGGTGTCGTCAACGCCAATGACTATGCAACGGGTACGGACACTTTCCGGTACTTCTTTTTGATGTTCCACGAGAATAACCGGTGCGCCCATGTTGGCGGCAGTTTCTAGAAAATCATGCCCATCAAACACTTCACCTCTTATAGGGATGAACAACGCGTTAGAACAATCCCTACGGCTGTCGGTAACAATGCCGCTAACTTTTATATCCGATGTCTTCCCGTAAAGAAGTACACCATTTATCGCGGTTATGATCTCGTTTACTGAAAACTCCGCCATCTATGTCCTCTCAGACTAAAGTTTTTCCAGGGTTTTGAAGTATTCCACGGTTTTCATGAGACCGTCTTTTACCTTGACGGAAGGTTCCCAGCTCAAAAGTTTCCGCGCTTGAGTTATATCCGGCTTACGCCTTACGGGATCATCTTGCGGCAGAGGACAAGTAATAAGCTTGGACTTACTGCCGGTCAATTCAATAATTAAATGCGCCAGTTGATTCATCGTGTATTCTTCCGGATTGCCCAGATTTACCGGACCGGTAACATCGTCCGGAGTATTCATCATCCTGACCAATCCATCTATAAGGTCTGACACATAACAGAAGCTTCTAGTCTGATCGCCGCTGCCATATATGGTAATGTCCTCGCCCTTGAGCGCCTGAATAATAAAATTACTCACCACGCGTCCGTCATTCGGTAGCATTCGCGGACCATAGGTATTGAATATACGCACTACTTTTATGCGGACGTTGTTTTCCCGGTAGTAATCAAAAAATAATGTTTCCGCGCAACGTTTCCCCTCGTCATAACAGCTTCTCTTGCCAATGGGGTTGACATTGCCCCAATAGCTTTCATCCTGTGGATGGATGTTTGGATCCCCATATACTTCCGAGGTAGAAGCCTGGAGAATAGTGGCACGGCGGCGTTTTGCCAATCCCAGCATATTGATCGAGCCCATAACGCAAGTCTTGGTGGTATGAACCGGATTGTATTGATAATGAACCGGAGACGCGGGGCAGGCAAGATTGTAGACCGCGTCCACTTCCGCGAAATAAGGGTGGCAAATATCATGTCTAACCAGCTCGAAGCCGGGATGAGACAACAAATGCCTGATGTTATTTTTGGATCCCGTGAAAAAATTATCCAGACAGATGACGTCATTCCCGTCATTTATAAGCCGTTCACAAAGGTGAGAGCCTATGAATCCGCCACCACCTGTAACTAGAATTGTTTTACTCATTTATTGCCGCTCCGCTTACAAAATTATTTAAGAGATAATATCTCAATGACTTTATCATTCTGGAACACCACTCTGACTGTTGTATAGCGATCTTTCCAGTATACCCAGGTATTATTGCTTATCAATGGAGTTCTGGAAGCGGGAGGAAATCCTCTGGTGAGCAGGACTTCGCGGCGTGACATGCCTTTAGTTATCTGCCCGGAAGCCGCAGCGCGTATCTGATCTTCACTCATACCTTCACAAAGCTGATCGCGATTTTTAAGAGTAAACACCTGTCTTACATAATCGGGCATTGGAATCATCAGCCATTCCGGATTAAAAATCAGAGTGTAGACTTTTCCGGGAGCGGTCTTGAATTTTATCTTCGTTCCATATGCACTGACAATCTCCACTTCCGTGCCAAAAGGTATCATGGTTCCAGACTGAAAATGCAGTGATGAGATTTTATTATCAACATCATACCACAGATTACACTGGGTGTATATGGCGGAATGTTCTGGTTGTTGAAGTGCTTCGGCCACGCTGAAAGGCTGACGACATCCTGCAAATAACACCAATGCCAGCGTAGAAAACAGACAAAAGACAAGCTTTCTGTTCATAATAGATCCTTATCATTATTTTATATTTGTGTGTATGCAAAAATAATACTTCATTAAAGTATTACGCTTTCACAAATTAACAAGTCCGTAAAAAGCTTTATAACATGATTTGTAAGTAATAAAATGGAGTTAAATAAAATGAGTTCAGTCCTGAACATTATTACATTTTGAGAGTATTGTCTCGTTTGGTAATAAACTTTTTTTATATGAACTAAAATCCTACTTCAGCTGGAGCGATTATCCTGGCACCAGATTCCTTACGTATTTCCGGTAGATTAATTTTAGCTGATTCCCAACCGCAATGATGGACAGAACCGTCAAAGGGAAACATATCCGGAACACTACCGACTAGCTTTATTTTTTCGCGGTCGATGTTTTTGCCGACAGTGAACTTCTCATTTTCTGGGGTGTCGATGATCTTTTTAACCGCGAAGTTTTCAATTATTACCTTATTGCAGGACTGATGTATTCTTCTGACCGCAGCTCCGATCTGACTGTCTTCATACGTTTCAATGTTTTCCAGAAGGAAATCCACCAGTCTGCCCTCGCGCTGTAGCAAAGTAAGAGTGTATAAAGCACCGAATTCAAATTGTTCTCGCAAGACTTTAGGACTTACTTTTTCGCTGGATTTACCGTTTACTGCCGATTCTTTTTCCACAGCTGTTACATGCTTTAAAGTTTTTTCTGCTTCATTGTTTTTTAAAGTCGTCCAGAATGCTTTAGCGGCATTTACAAATCTACCCATTTACATCTCTCCTGATGTGCTGCTTTCCCCTGCCGTGTGCTTCACGGAATTTCATCAAATATCAATACATTACATAGCAATGGGTCAGTTGGCAAATGGCTAAACATAAAAATAGCTTTTTTCTTTAAAACTTACTTAGAAAATAAAACAAAATAACCTATTAAAGTTCTTTAATATTACGAGCTTATTGATAGGATGGTAACAAGGTGCATACCCATAGATATATAACGAGCTTTCCATACGTCATGAGTTCGGAATAACACCAAGTTTGATAAATTATTTTTTTATAATTCCTTAATTACAACAGAATTATAGAGGTTTTATCATTCTATATTTTTCCATTATTAACTTTATATTCAATGGAATTATCAAAAAAATCATCGGATGGTTTTTCCGTAAAAGTAAAAAATGCCTGTCCAGCTTTACTTATTATTTTAAAAAATGTATTACGGCTTTTTTCATCCAGTTCACCAGTTACATCATCAATCAGGACAACAATATTTGCAGGATCAACAGAACTGTCAGCGGCGAGAATATTGACTTCCGCCATTTTTAAACACAATGATATAAGTCTGCATTGTCCGGTGGAAGCATAATTTCTCATCATACTGCCATTTAAATAGAAATCTATTTCATCAAGTTGCGGACCAAAACCAGTAAAACCTCTTAAAATATCTTTTTTTCTTTCATTAGAAAATTTACGCATCACCAACGGTAAATCAGCAGGTACATCAGTTTTATATTTTATGTCAAAAACTGTATCACTGTCATAAAAACCTTTTAATATTAAATTGATGTTTTCACACAATAGACGCAAATGATATTCACGCTGTTTAACTATAAACAAAGCTGATTCGGCAAGCATGGGTTCATAAGCTTCAAGCATGGCTTTATTGCTCCCATGAGTCTTTAAAACTGTATTTCTAGACTTAAGCGCGGTTACATATACATGCAAAGCTGACATATATCCCGGAAGCATGATGGAAATAAACATATCTAGAAATCTGCGCCGAAGCGATGAATTACCATTGACAATGGTTGCGTCATCCGGGGAAAAGGCAACAGTTCGTATTTCGCGAATAAACTCACTGGCTTTAACTACCGGTGCGTTATCAATTTTCAACTTACGTCCGCCGTAATATTCAACTTCAAGCATCTTAGCCCATTTACCGGTCATTACTTCCATCGCCGCGTAAAATCCACCGGAACCTATATTTTTTATATCATTAATTCTGGAAGTTCTGAAAGAGCGCAGCATGGAGACAAAAAATACCGCTTCAAGCAGATTGGTTTTACCTTGTCCGTTGGCTCCAGTAAGAATATTCACCGGATTTCCCGTTTCAATATCCAAATGCTTGTAGTTGCGGAAATCTTTAAGTTTTATCCTTTTTATCATAAAAGTAAGTAAAAAAAAAGCCATATAAGATTACATATAATCCTATATGGCTGAGTTATTTATAATAATTAAAGCTATCAGCGGTTTCTCATCGGCATAATAACATAAAGGAAACCGTCACCACTTTCCAAAGCCACCGGACTGAAGCTGTCATTAAGTTTAAGCATCATTTTATCGGCGTCGCAATGTTTAAACGGATCAGCCAGAAAAGCCGGATTGAATGAAATATCCAGCATTTCATCATCATAATCGATATCAATATGATCTTCACCTTCGCCAACATTACTGCTGGCAGCAAGAAATTCCATTTTATTATTGGCAAGCTTCAATTTGATAAAAGCACTGCTGTCAGTCAAGGCGATGGACACCAACTCAAGTTTAGCTATAAACGTTTTTACTGGAATATCAATTGATTTAGTAAAACCGGCAGGAATAACCTGTCTGTAATTGGGATAATTACCTTCGATAAGTTTGGTGAATATCTCAACGCCTTCAGTTCTGAAACGCGCCTGCTTGTCACCAAATTCCAAAGTAACATTACCGTCTTTTTCCAATATTCGTTTAAGTTCGATGGCGCTTTTGAGCGGGACAATAGTATCACCTTCCTGACCGGCAAACTCTTCCGGCACTCTTTCCACCAGAGCGAGACGTTTACCGTCAGTGGCAACCGCGGTAAAAGTATTATCCTTGATTGAGCACAGAATGCCATGCAGAACTTTGCGTGAATCATCAAGACTTACCGCATATGAAATTTGATCAAGGATACGAAGAAAATCCATTTCCTTGAATTTTATGCTTTTAATGGGAGCAAAATCCACCGGCGACGGAAAATCATCATCGGGCAGACCAAGCATCTTAAAATTAGCAGTACCGCAGACAATATCGGTATGATGTTTCTCATTGCAATCCAGAAATACTTCATCATCAATGAATTTGGATACCAGCATACTGATTTTTTTGGCAGGAATAGTAGTTTTGCCTTCTCTCTGGACTTGAGCTTCAATAGTAGTGGTTATCCTTATTTCCAGATCAGTAGTGGTAAGAATGAGTTTATTGCCGATGGCTTCAAAAAGAACATTGCCAAGTACGGGTAAGGTTGACTTGGAACCAATAATATTCGTAACTTTCTGCAAAGCTTTCTGAAGTTGTTCTTTTTTTACAGTGAGTTTCATTATCCCTGCCCTTGGTTGTCATATTAAAAGTGTTTTATCGTCTGAACAAATTAGCCTTGTTTTCAGTATATTTCAAATGTTCTTTCAAAGCTTTTTAATTATTTTCTGAAGTTTCATTTTTAGAGAGAATATTTATAATTTAATAAACTATTGAGAAAATTTATTTTTATTATTATAGTCTGTTAACTTGTGGATAACAAGTTTTTCAAGCTCAAAAAATCATTTGAGTTGTGTTAGTAATTTGTTTGATTTGTTGTTGTGAAGTGCTCTCTTATG
>JAFGXT010000374.1 GCA_016936495.1 Victivallales bacterium | reverse complement strand
CGACAAGGGCATACCGAACATCCTCTTCTTCCGGCACCTGGCTCATCCCTGCGAGCAGGTTTTTCACGGCCTCGTCGTCTTCCCCTTTTTGATGAAATTCACTCGACTTTTCCATCGCCTTCAGGACAATGAGCCTCCGACCAAGGGGCGTGTCGGCCTTGATGCCGCTCCATTTTCGATTGAAACCGGATTTGTTTTCGTAAAGCAAGGAACTGTAATCGATGCGGTTTCCAATAAAGCTCCGGCTTCCGTAATGGTGGATAAACACGTCTCCGGCAACGACGTTTTTATATCCCAGCAGCGTCGCCCGAAGGCAGTAGTCGTCGTCTTCAAAGTTTCCGGTTCCGAATTTTTCGTCAAGAAAACCGACTCTATCGGCAAGCTCCTTTTTAAAAAGCATGCAGAATCCGACAATTCTGCGCAACGGGATGCGTCGATAGCGGTATGTCTCCCGGAATGTTGCAGCGTACCCGTCAAGCTCATTCATGGATTGATAACCAACATCGATCACCCTCTGCGGGCCGCTGATGTTGTTGGTCATCGGCCCTACAATGCCTGTATTTGAATGGCCGCCTCTGAAGACTTCCAGCATCCCGGAAAGCCAGTTTGGCGTAACGACGACGTCATTATTCAAAAGCAGAACATATTCCCCGCGGGCAGCCTCTATCCCCTGATTGCATCCCTTTGCAAATCCGAGATTTTCCCTGTTTTCAATCAACCGGTAATTGCTGTTTTCCGCTGCCAGCTTTCGCAGCCATTTCACCGTGCCGTCCGTGGAGCCATTATCGATGAATACAATCTCATGCTCTTCCGGGGTATGCTTTTTGATGCTTGCAATGCATTTTTTTGTATATTCAAGCTGGTTGAAGGTAAGGATGACGATGGAAACAATATAGACTTGACTAATAGATGCCTCTGGAAATGATGTTTTTTTCAACAATATAGGCTCGGGGGAATGGCCAATCTTATCTATGACGTCCACCTCAGCTAAATTGCCTTTCCCATCCATATGTTCTGCAACACCGATTAGAGAACGGTATCTCTGATTCCATATTCGAGCGTCCTCCTCAATGGAAATAACAGGAGAAATATTTTTTCTCAATCTATCTAAAATTGAATTATCGTTTATCACCTCCTGAATAATACCTGATAATTGATGTATGTTCTGCGGATCAAAGAGAAAGCCATTTTCATGATCAATTATTATTTCTGGCAAAGCTCCTCTATTAGATGAGATTACAGGAACTTTTCTACTTAAAGCTTCCCTGACAGTAAATGAATATGACTCCATTAACGAGGGATTACAAAAAACATCGATTGACTCAAGTATGTCGTTTAATTGATTTGGATAATATCCACCATGATAGTGAATGCGACTGTCAAACTTTATACTGTTAGTAAAATTATTAATATCTCCGGCCGCTCCATTTCCCCAAATATCCAAGGTAGCGTCCCCCTTTACTCTTTTAAATGCATCCACTAACACCCCTACATTCTTGATTTTGGCAATTCCTCCGAAATATCCGAAGCGAACGATTTTATTACCAGGCTTGTGTGTAATTTCTTCCACTATAGGCAAACCAAGTCCTGATATTATAATTTCATTTTCTAACTTTAGATATTGCTTGAATATTCTCACCACATATTGCGACGGAGCCGTAATTAAATCAACATCATTCAAAAGATTCGTTACTTCAAGCTTTCTTTTTTTAAGTATGTAATTAAATTCCTTATATAATCGCTCATTATTTGACCTTCCGGAAAGAAGGCAGTTGGTACAATGTGAGGGCGACAGTGGCCCGTCGCAAATATCATTGACATCTGATCGCAACAGATGAACATTCAAACATATCAGCCAAAAATCATGAAGTGTGAGGCAACTCTTTATCCCATAATCTTTCACAACTTTTAAAAAAGTATATGGCAATCCTAGCGTATGATGAAAATGAACTATATCGAATTGGGTTTCGTTAAGTATTTGTCTGAATAATTGTATGTAAGCTTGATTTTCAATTTCAATATTGAGGTTATTAACCTGATTGCTGTGAATTTCGTATGCAATTAACCCATCAAATTGTTTTTCCAGCATTACAGGCACTAATTGCTGTTTATCATAAATCGGATATAATACTCGGACATTATTGTTAAGACGAGCTAATTCATTTATCAAATTAAATGAATAATATTCAGTCCCTCCATACCGATAATGAGGCGAGGCATGCAAAACAAAGAGAATCGTCTTTGTCATATTTTTATGTTGTATTACTTCAAATTTATCTTTATAAAATATATCTCTATATTTTTTCTGAATTTCTTTTGCCTCAAGCAACGGCCTTTCACCCTTGCGTGATATTGTATTATCATTTAACCAGTAAAGTCCCAGAAATTCATTAATATGAATAAAGTTATATTGTCGAGCAGCGCGTAACCAAAACTCATAGTCGGCAGCCGTAAGATACTTCTCCAAAAAAAATCCTATGTCGTCGTGAAGACTTTTTCTCCACATCGGATGAGGACCAATAAAACAATAATCAAGCAACTTCTCTTTCTTGAAATCTGGCCATTTTAATTGACCATGAATTGCGCAGGAATCAAATAGCTGATTTTCAATCGTTGTAACGTAAGAATCTGCATAGGCTAATACTTTATCAGGATTTACTTCAAGGCAATGTACCAATTTTTCAAAAGCGTCCCTACGGTGTCTGTCGTCTGTGTTTGCATTCGTAAGATATTTTCCTTTCGCCGCACGGATGCCGCGGTTCCACGCCTGATAGACGGTTTCCCGCTGCTCCGTCCTTATATACCTAATGTTGTTGTACTTATCCTGGAACTCGCGGACAATTTTCTCTTCATTCTGCTGTGAGCCGCTGTCAACGACTATTAT
>JAFGXT010000373.1 GCA_016936495.1 Victivallales bacterium | reverse complement strand
CTGCACCACTCCGCTCGGACAGGTGGTCGGGCTGGTTAACGGTGAACGTATCGGCACCGATATTACCCCGTACTGGCAGCCCGACCGCAAAATATACAAAGAGGCGCCAACAGTTCCGAACGTCTGCCGCAATGTCATAAACCGTTGTTACATGAACGGACGCCTCTGGATATCAGACCCTGACACCCATATCGCCAGGATAGACAACAATAAACTTACGAAAAACGAAGTGGAACTTTGGACGTATGCGTTATACCTTGCCGGCGGCATGATGCTACTGTCTGATCGATTTGAAACTCTTACTCCGGAACGAGCAGAACTGTCCAAGCTTCTTCTATCCGAACCGTCGATTCCGGATACTCGTCCGCTGGATGTTTTTGACCGGGAATTTCCGGCGATATGGTTGCGTCGCGATCGCGATACAGGCAGACTTCTCGCCGGCTTATTTAACTTTGAAGATGAGGATCGAGATTTGATACTGGAATTCAATAGAATCCAAAGCGGCGCTAAATTTACCATAAAAGACTTCATTTCAAAAGAAACACTGGAAGAAACAGATAATAAACTGTTGATTACGGTTGCTCCGCACAGTTGCCGAATCTTTGAATTGACCAGTAAGGCATAAAATTGAATCATCAGCCGTGACGGACAAAGAGTGATGATGCTTTTAGAGGCGTTCATCACTCTTTATTTTGGGCGTACTGATTACTATTTTGCTCTTTTTTTGCTTAATGACTCCGGCTTGAACTTGGTATCACATTTTTAAACGGTTATATTATTTAAAGGTGTGAATGAAAGAAAAGATGCAAGCAAGGAATGAGAAAGTGAAAATATTGTGCAGCGGATTCGGATACGGACAAGGCGAGTCCGGTATAGGGCAGTATATCCGCAATACGATAAATCTGCTGGCGGAGCGGGGCTGTGAAATAGACCTGCTATTGCCGGAGCACGATGCCGCATTCTGGGGAGACAGGCATAAGTCTGTAACTCTCAAGCTTTTCAGTAATCTTCCCCGAAGTGAGTTCGGCATGATGCTGTGGAGTCATTTTATATTACCGCGTAAACTGGACATAAAAGCATATGACTACGGATTTATCCCCGCCGGCAGCAAAATGATACTCCCGGGATTTCCGCATAAGACCATTATTACTGTTCATGACCTGTCACGTTACTACCATCGGTCTGCATGGAGCAAAATAGAGAAATTATGGATAAGGACGGTATTGCGGGTATACCTGCGTAAAGCCGGAACCATTGTCGCGACAAGCGAAAACACCCGTAACGACATCATCCGGCTCATGCGAATCGACCCCGCGAAAATAAGGGTCAATAACATCGGATTTAATGTTGGCAGATATTACAGTTCGCCAGAGAACGATCTTACCGTAACAGTCAAGGCTCATTACGGCCTGCCGGAGAAATATATACTGTATGTAGCTCCGGTGGGAGGCGAATATAAAAACCATTTGAACTTGATTCGTGCTTACGAAAAACTTCCTGCCCGGATCAAATCCGTGCACAAGCTGGTACTGGCGGGCAGGATTCTCACGCGCGGACAGAGGGTTTTACGCTATGTGAAACATTCCAGTGATCGCGATAATATTATTTTTACCGGATTCATTCCTGAAGAACATATGCCGGAAGTATTCCGCAACGCTTCGCTTTATACTTTTCCCGCTTTGCATGAGGGCTTCGGCATACCACTGGTGGAGGCGATGAGTTGTGGTGTACCGGTCATATGCGCCGATTCAGGAGTTTTGCCGGAAATAGGCGGGGACGCGGTCATCACTTTCAATCCGCAATCCGCCGACGAGATATATCATCGTATTGAAGAAGTCCTGTCTGACGATGCCTTACGCAGTGAGATGATAAAAAGCGGCTATACCCGCAAAGAGCAGTTCAACTGGAACCGTCATATCGATAAATTGCTGGAGATTTTCCGGCTTATGAATTAACGGTTTAAATAAAATTCCATGCGGTAGCGCTTGGGGGAAAAACCGGTTATCTGCTTGAAACGTTTGCTGAAGTGAAACGGATCCTGATAGCCGAATTGTTCCGCTATCTGTTCAATTGGGGCATCGCCGCCGGTAAGCACTTCCGCCGCCTGAAGCAGCTTCAGACGGTCAATATAATCTTTGGGCAGCATACCCGTATGTTGCCTGAATACCCGCCGGAATTGCGCCGTGCTCAGATTACATATTTCAGCCATTTCGTTTACCGTCCACCACTTTTGTGTATCTTCCTTGAGCATTTCCAGAAGCTGTTTGAAGCTGGAATACTTTTCCGGACGTGCCGCGTGAAGGTTTTCATGATATAGGTCCAGTAGTAGTTTCTGCAACGCGGTATTGGCGCTGAGTTGTGAATCCAGTGCCGGATCCGCCGCCAGACTGATTACCGGAAGTAATCGGCGTACCATGCCGATGTGCATAACGCCGTTGGTGATTATGCCATATTTGAACAGCGCGTCGGCAACCGGACCGCAAAAACAGATGGAATCTTCGACGTATGGCGCATCGGCGGCTCCGTAGGAATGAATATAGCCGGGGGCGATGAGTATGCCTTGTCCAGGTTTGACCGAAAAGTGTCGACCGCCGGAATCAATGAACTGTCCGGAACCATCGTACATATGCGACAGTGAGTAGAACTCAAAATATCTGCGGGACAATTCTTTTGATGGCGGAGAACTGCACCCTCCCGCGCTGCATATCCACAAGCCGCAGTCGCGATGCAATGGCTGTATGCCTTTATGCAGATGATGCACCTGTAAGACGTCGGTTGTTTCTATTTTGACATTCATAATGAAACTTTTTTCCATTTATAAAACATATTATATGCGTTATAATTATGAATGTAAAGGATGAATACGTTTTTTATCAATAATTTTGGAATGCAACAAACATCAATGGAGTAAAATTAAAATGGAAAAGAGTATCGGAGTCGCGGTCATTGGCGCGGGCGGACGCAGCAGGGGAGTGGTATTGAACCTGCTCCGCGACGGAAAAACGGTCAGAATAGTATCTGTATACGATCCGGATCAGGCGATATCACGCCGCGCGGTGGATATGTGGAAACAGGACACGCAGATACATGATTCATACATGGACGCGATCAACGCCCCGGGAGTGGACTGGGTGATGGTCTTCTCTCCTAATTCATTTCACAAGGAACACATCATTGCCGGATTCAAGGCGGGCAAGCATGTATTTTCGGAAAAACCTCTTGCTACTTCCATTGAAGACTGCCAGGAAATATATGACGCGCATCAGGCGAGCGGTTGTATGTTTGCCACCGGCTTTGTCCTGCGCTACGCCCCCATATACAAAAAAGTCAAAGAGCTGCTGGATTCCGGCTATGTCGGACAAATCCTTGGCATTGACGCCAATGAAAATATCCGCCCGGCGCATGGCGCGTACATCATGAGAAACTGGCGGCGCAAAGCCGCTCTTGCCGGTTCGCATATTCTGGAAAAATGCTGCCATGACCTTGATCTGCTGAACTGGTTCATTGACTCCGTGCCTTCTAAAGTCGCGGCTTTCGGCGGTCTGGATTTCTTTGTGCCGCAGAATAGCGAGATGCTCAATAAATTTAAAAAAGATGACGGTTCATCCATATTCGACGGCTGGGAAGACCCTCATGGCGAGCCCTGTCCTTTTAAATCCGACAAGGAGATGATGGACAACCTGGTGGCGATAATGCAGTATCGCAACGGCGTCAAGGTACAGTTTCAGGCGACGATGTCCAACGCAATACCGGAGCGCAGAATGTATATTTCCGGTTCTGAAGGTACCATCAAGGTGGAATTGTATTCAAGTACCATTGAAGCGCGGAGACTGGACGAGGACGCTATTCGTAAATACGATTTCTACGGCGATGGTCATGGCGGCGGCGATGATTTCATCACCAAAGAACTGTATGACACTATGATCAACGGCACTGCGCCCAAATGCAGCGGAAACGAAGGACTGGAAAGCTCCGTCGCGGCTATCGCCATTGACAACGCCGCCATCGGCGGCTGCATATTTGACCTTGAACCTGTCTGGAAAAAGCTCAATCGCTGAGTGTAAACACATATTATTTCAGACCCGGAGCGATAAAACATCCTCCGGGTCGTTTTCTTGCCCTGACTGCTTATTCCTTTCAATTCCGCCAAACAGGTTTACGCCGGATATACAAAAAAATGTATTTACATGAAAGTTTTCCGGACATAATCAGTTCCTCCGCTTGAAACCAGGCATAATGTCTGTTGTTTTTTACCATAAATCATGTGTTTTATTACATTCCCGCCGAATGAGGGGACTGTTAATGATTACCTTGACCATTCACAGCGGAACAGGCTAACCCAGGGGACAAGCGTTTACCCAGAAAAAAAGCCCATGACTTCGGCTGATTTAGCGGATTTTGTCAAGTGCTATAATCCAGAGAACAGGAATAAACGTAAAGAGACCTGGAGTGAAGAAAATCCAGACGGTCGCTGGCGTAAATACACTTATGAGGAAATATTATCACAGGATAAAACCAATCTGGATATTTTCTGGCTCAAGGACAAGAGTTTAACTGATTTGGAAAACCTGCCGGATCCCGACATTCTGGCGGATGAAATCATCGAAAATCTGGAAGCTGGCTTGGAAAGCTTTAGAGAAATCATGGAAACAATAAACGGACAAAGCGAATAGATTAAAATTCATTAATATATTACCGTGAGGAGCGCATCATGGTTATAGCTTTGATCCTGATGTTTTTCACTCTCATGTTCCGGGTGGGGTGGCGAACACCTTGCGGTCGAGGATTCCATATTTGCTGAAGCTGTAGGAGATGGAAAGGCGCACCGCCAGAAATACCGTAATTGCGGTTCCTGAAAAAATAGCTATCATTATGGCGATCTGATACTTTATGGCGGTGGCGGGCGATGCTCCGGCAAGAATGACGCCAGTCATCATTCCCGGCAGCGCCACCAGTCCTATGGTCGCCATCGACGCGGTGGTGGGCAACAACGCCGCTTGAACAGCGTCACGGAAATATGGCGCCAGAGCTTCCTGCTGATCGGCACCCTGAACCAGACTTTGAAAATATGCCTTTTCGTTCTTGATTATCGATTCATAAAAGTCTTTCAATCCGACAATATCGGCACGCAGGCAATTTCCCAATACCATGCCCGCAAGCGGTATGACGTATTGCGCATCCATCCAGTTCTGTAAACGCAATATGGGAATGGTAAAGACCAGTACAGGAGCGATAGTCCCGACTGTCAGAGCGCAGAACAAAGGCAGGGCAAATTTGCGAATGGTCAGGCGGCAACCGCGGATAATGGAAACATCCGCCACCAAAACCATCAGGATCACCCACGCCAGATTGAGCCATGGCTTATTTAGGTCAAAGACCACCTGCAGATAAAATCCGACAAAGATCAATTGTACCGTCATTCTGATAATCGCCATGACGGCGTCGCTGAATATGGGTACGCGTTTGAGCAGTATTATCGCCATGGGAGCGATCAGAAGCAGGTATCCCACCGCCAGGCTGATTATGTCTATATCGATTATATTAGTCATCATTCATGTCCTGTGCGTTCATTTCCACTGTACGATTGGCAAAAGAGCCCCATTGTGAATCATGTGAAGCCATCAATATGGTGGCTCCGGATGCACTGAAATGTTCGGCGACCGCCGCTTTGTTGGCTTTGTCCAGAGCCGAGGACGCCTCGTCGAGCAGTATGATTTTACGGTCAAGCAGAATTGCGGATATGATTGCTACACGCTGTTTTTCTCCTCCTGACAGGGTGGAAGCGTCTTTGTCCAGGAGTTTTGTGTTGAAATTAAACATTCGCATAAGTTCCGGCAGCCGTTCCAGGTTTTTTTCAGGGATTGATTGGCTTTATATGAAAAGGGTTGTTCCAGAATGTTTTTCACGCTTCCGGTTCCCAGTTCCGGCTCCTGCTGCACATACGCCATCAGCCTTCTGAGATGCCATATGTCATGACCGTTGAGCGTCTGTCCGTATATGGAAATCGATCCGCGACAGGGTACGACAAGCCCTGATATGGCTTTCAATACAGTTGATTTGCCGCAACCGGAGGAGCCGTTCAGGAGAACTTTCTCCCCCTCATTGACGGACAAACTGAAGTCACGGAGTATGTACCGCGCTCCATATTTTATACAGACGTCCTGTATTTCTATGGCAAACACTGATGATATTATGTTTATACAAAGGGTGGCAGGTTGGCAAAATTATTGATTTGCAAGATCAATTCCGACACCTTTTGAGTGAGCAGTTCCAGTTTGGCGATCTGTTCTATCCGAGGCAGCAGACGCACGTATTCACGAGGAGAAAGTATTTCGTTGAAAAGTCCGCATACGTGCACCAGGCTCACCAGCATAGCTTCGCGCGGAGTCGGAACTTCATCGCTGTCGAGCAACTGGCGCAAACGCCTTTCCACGTCGATGATCTCCTGGTCATTAATGACCGGATATCTTCTACTGGGAAATATCCACAGTATTTTTTCTTCGACCTTTTTCAGGATACCTTTATTTATCAGGGATTCAAGCACCTTGCCTTCGACCTTGTCCCCCATAGGCAGCAGGACACGCAGACAATGTTCGATTGGATTTTTTTCGGATTCTGCTCCGGCAAATACCTCCAGTACATTGTCAAGCACCGGTTGACCGGTAGGGGTTTTATCGATGAGATAAAAATACTCATTGTCATTATCTATTTTACCCAGGAAGCACAGTTCTGCGAGGACAGAGCCGATCAGAGCCGAATTGAGCACCACATCTTTAGAGGTAATAGTGATTTTGCCGCTGACGTCATCAAGTGCGAGTAAATATATTTCTTCTGCGAAACTGAGCATTTTAATCCTCCCGGGCTAAAGTGTTTATATTATCACCAAACCATTTCAGTTATCTAAATATAGAATTTAAACGACAAACACGTTAAATGCAAATATTTTCACTACTTTTTCTTGCGGGAGCCGCATTGGAAACATTTTCCGAACGGCTCCTAAGAGCTCAAATTCATTTTTTTCAGACGCATGGCTCCGGCGCAGCGCTCATCCCAGCCGGGACATGTCCAGTCCCAGGGGAAAGATGTGCATTGTACCGGTTTGACCTCGTTGATGAGGCAGCCTTTGCCGAAGTCGTAGAAAATACAGCAGCCGTCGTTATTTTCGATCAGGGACAAGCCTCTGCGGGAAGCGGCAAGGTGGGTGTAATCGCGAATAAAAATATCGACATCCATACCAAGATGAGCGGCAATATTATCTATTTCCTCTTCGAGCAGTTTCACATCGCCAGGCCAGCAGCAACAGGCTCCGCACCTCAGGCATATGAATTTATCTAAATCCAATGTGTCCATATTCGCATTTTCCAAGAAAAAAGGGCATTCCCTTGCGGAAACACCCGTATTATAAATCTACAGTGGCACCATTTGCACTTATTCTTCAAAATCCTCAGAGGTGATATCATCACCTTTCAGGTCAATGAAGAACCAGCCGGTGATAAAGTCGGCAATTTCCACCGGATGCAGAGCGGCGTGAACGGTAACCAGCAGTCCGGCGCTTACGCCCAGTTCCCAGTAATCTCTGGCACCTTCAGAAAAATCATAAATATTGTTGGACGGATCAGTATATCCGGTGTATTCGTTCCAATATTCCTGAACCCAGCGGTTGGTATGGCTTCTTTCCAGGCTTTCCGCTCCTATGCAAGTGAATGACCATGCCCAGCCGTTATCAAGGCCATAACCGTACTGGCGGTTGTAATCTTTGATGAGATTGCCGCTGGCTCCAATGGCGCCACCGAAAGAAAAGGCTCTGGTGGCTCTCATTTCCCCGCAGACGGTGGGACCGAATCCCAGAGAGAGAGAGAAGATGTCGGTCATGTCGATAATCCGGTTAGGCAAATACAGGAGCAACTTATCTTTTACTCCGGCATTAAGTCCTGTTGCGGCACTAAGTGTCAGAAAAACCAGCATTACCAGAATTCTTTTCATGGTTCTAATCCCTCTCGATTATGTTTATTTTATGGAATTTTATATTCATTAAGTTAACTTACAATAGCTTTATTTGTACTCTATGCAAATATTTTTACACAAAATGTATAATATTTTCGGGCTTACAATGCACGATGACGGCGTACTCACGCGAAACCAGCCGCAAAAAACCCTGGAAAATACCATTGTACCGGTATACGCCATCAATGAAAGATTAATTATTTCCCCGCTATTGATAAGTGAAAGTTTGAGCGTTATATTAACTAAGGCAACAGTAGCAGGCAATCGCATTACAGCCTTGAGCCGTAATGAGGAAAGTCCGGACTGCACAGGATAGGGAGTCCTTCTGTAGTGGGAGGATACCGTGGACGAGACGCCGCGGGAAGGAAAGTGCAACAGAAAATACACCGCCACGCAGCAATGCGCGGTAAGGTTGAAATGGTGGGGTAAGAGCCCACCGGGTACGGCGTAATCCGTATCGCAGTGTAAACCCCTCCTGCAGCAAGACCAAATAGGGAACGAGCCGTGATCCGTGGCGTTATGAGTTCCGGGTTCTGGTCGCTTAGATAGATGATTGCCACTCCGGCGCTTGCGCTGGATGACAGAATCCGGCTTATTCTACTGTTGCCGTTTTAATTGAAAATCATAAGGAATATCAGACTATTATGAGTATTGACAGAATTGCGGCCGCGATCAGGGATATCCCTGATTTCCCCAAGCCGGGGATTATCTATAAGGACATAACGCCCTTACTGAAAGATCCTGAGCTTTTCAGGGAAACCATTCGCGCGCTGGCGGGAAGGTGTACGGAAAAACCGGATTATATCGCCGGGATCGAAGCTCGCGGATTTATCATCGGCGCGCCTCTGGCGTTGGAATTGGGTTGCGGATTTGTCCCGGTCAGAAAAAAAGGCAAGCTGCCTTATGACACCGTGGAGCAGTCTTACTCGCTGGAATATGGAACGGCTTCAATAGAGATTCATCAGGACGCGGTCAAGCCTGGCGACAAGGTGCTTATCATTGATGATGTGCTTGCCACCGGAGGCACCGCCGCCGCAGCAGTTGAACTATTAAAAAAAATAAATGCTGAAATTATTGGCATTAATTTCCTTTTGGAGTTATCTTTTCTTGTGGGCAGAGATAAACTGAGAGAGATGAAGGTAGACTCGCTTATAACTGTATAACAAAAGAAGGCTGATTGTTTTATACATTCAGAAACTGGTAAAATATGAAGTATGCTATACTTAGTGACATACATGGCAATATCGACGCTTTGAACGTGGTATTGGAGCGTTGCCGGGAACTGGAAGTGGAGAATTATATCTGCCTCGGCGATATCGTCGGTTATAACGCCGATCCGCAACTGTGTTTGGATGCCATAAGACAACTCAATCTGGTCGGCTGTGTGAAAGGCAATCATGACGAGTATGCCACCAATGACGATGAAACCATGGAGGGCTTCAACCCTCATGCAAAAAAAGCGGTACTGTGGACAAAACATCAGCTTACCGACGAAGGGCGCGACTGGCTCCGCAGTCTGCCGATGCGGCAGACCATCAAAAACAGCAATATCACCATTGTTCACGCCACGCTGGATTCTCCTGATTCATGGGGATATATTTTTGATGTTCATCATGCCGCCGACAATTTTGCCTATCAGTTTACTCAGCTCTGTTTCTGCGGGCACTCGCATGTGCCGATTGCCTTTTGCAAGAAACCGATAACCAACGCCTCGGAAAAACCCATCCAGGAAATATGCGACTGGGCGTATAAGCGCAATGAAGGCGCGGTACCCCGCGACCCGACTATTATGGATTCCATTTCCTTTGAGATCAGGCCAGGTTATAAATATCTGATAAACGTTGGAAGCGTGGGACAGCCCAGAAACAATGACCCGCGGGCGTCTTTTGCCATCTATGATCGTGATTTACAAAAAGTTACGCGTTACAGAATGCCTTATGATATAAAAGCTCAGCAGGAAAAGATCAGGGTCGCTGATCTGCCGGAAAGGCTGGCGCTGAGACTTGAAACCGGCAGCTGAGATGCGTCCTTGCAGGAAATTTAATGAATGGATCTGAATTAAACCGGGAATCGGTACGTATTTTAATAATAAAACCGAGCAGTCTCGGAGACATTTTCCATACGCTCCCGGCAGTAAGTTTGTTGTTGAAAGATTACCCCGATGCTGAGATCGACTGGTTGATAAATCCCGCTTTTGCCGACGCGCTGAAATATTGTCCGAATCTTCGTTCCGCCATTCCTTTCCCGCGTCGCGAACTGGGCAGAGTAAGCTCTTTTATTCCTGCCTTTTTCCGCTTGTACAGGCAGATCAGAGCCAGGGAATACGATTTGATCATAGATTTTCAGGGGTTATTTCGCAGTGCGATATTTGGCTGGTTCGCCCGGTCGTTTCGCTTTGCAGGATTTGCGGCTCCACGGGAGAAGCTCGCGAAAATATTCTATGGCGATGCCTGTATAGTCCCGGAAAAATTTATTCACGCGGTGGAGCGCAACTGCTTCCTGGCGTCCCATGTGATGGAAACACATTACACTCCGCATGAACTGCCGCCCTTGCAGATATACAAAAACGCGGCAACGCAGGCGGAATCCATGCTTCAGGGCATCGGAATTCAGCGTGGTGAAGCCTTTATCGGAGTGATGCATGATGCCCGCTGGGAAAGCAAGTGCTGGCCGGAAGACTTTTTTGTAGACACGCTCAAAGCGCTTTTGCGTGCCATGCCGGAGCTGAAGGCGGTAATTCTGGGAGCACCATCATCATTTGATTCGGCAGAGCGGATCGTCACTGCTTTTGATGACGCCACGCGGGTGATGAACCTTGCGGGTAAGACCGATATCCCAGTGCTGGTTGAATTGCTCCGGCATTCCAGCGGAGTGCTGTGCAATGATAGCGGACCGATGCATATAGCCGCCGCCGTTAGTACTCCGGTGTTCGGGCTGTTCGGTCCGACCGATCCGGAACGCACCGGCCCTTATGGCGCGATGCATCTGAAATTTCAGCCGGATATTCCCTGCATAAAATGTCTCAAGCGGAGCTGTCCGGAATGCGAAGAGGGAGAACTTCCGCTTTGCCACCGGAGTATTGACCCGGTCGAAACCGCTTTTGCTATTGCTAATAAATTAAACTCAAGGAGTTAGTGTTATGGGTAATGTTAAAAGATTATATTCCCTGTCGGTCTGCGCGTTACTGCTGGGCATGATCTGCACGGTCAACGCCCAGGTGGCGGTGTCGGTAAGCATGAATCACGGCAATTTGATGGCATACGAGCCGGTATTCGCCAAAGTATCCCTGCGTAATTTCAGCGGACATCCGCTGGTTTTCGGAAAAAGCGAGATGATGACCGGTTCCATCAACTTTGAGATAAAAGGTCCCCGAGGTGAATTGATAATGCCTATAGACAGAAACGTCATGCCGACTATATCCGGATTGCTTATTGAATCGGGCAAACGTGAAGAGATCATTATTCAACTTTCCAGGTATTATCCGTTATTCAACACGGGCAGATACTCGCTGCGTGCTTATATAAGCCATCCGCAACTGAAAAAGAGTTATCAGTCGGATCGGATCAGTTTCTCCATCTCTTCGGGAATTATGATATGGGAACACATGGTCGGAGTGCCGGATATTGAAGGTAAACGTGATAAAAAAGAGCAAATACCACAACGTAATTACAAGATATCCTCTTTGTATGACAACAACCGGAACTACTATTATCTTACAGTGGAAGATGATACACATATATACTCAGTTCGTCGTATTGGCGTGGAGATGAGTATGAGCCGTCCGCAGTGCGAAATCGACCGTCTGAGCCGCCTGCATGTATTGCTTGCCACTACCCCCCGCATATACTCTTATTTCATATTTGATCACGACGGCAAATTGGAACATGAGGCGGTATACCGCAAATCTGATACAACGCCCTTACTGGTGCGTAATCTTGTTTCCGGTTCGGTGTCGCTTTCAGGCGGGGAGCTGGCCAAAAAAGGTGTTGATTACGGAGTGGAGGAAGACAATTCTTTCGGGCAGATTCCGGGAAGCACCCCTTCAAGCGAAGCTCAGAAACAATTACAAGATGCAGGAGGTACATTATAATGCTTGATCCTGTAAGCTGGAAACTGGACTCGGGTCGTGTGATCAGAGCTTTCGAACCGGACATTGACGACTATCGCGGCAAGCTCAGGATCATTGACCAGACTCTTCTGCCGGAACAGCTCGAATATATTGAGACTTGCGACGTCAAAGAAGTTTACGCCTGCATCAAACGTCTTGCTGTAAGAGGCGCTCCCGCAATTGGCTGTGCCGCCGCGCTCGGACTTGCGGCTGGAGCGTTCCGCGTCGTAACTGCCGACAAAGAAAAATTTCTGAATACAGTAAAAGGCTTCGCCGATGAGCTTGCCTCCTCCAGACCCACGGCGGTAAATCTCTTTTGGGCTCTTAACCGTTGCACCGCTAAACTTTGCGCGTCCGCCGCCGATGACGGGAGTGTGGATACGCTTAAAATCATATTGTTGCATGAGGCTCTGGATATTCTTGCTGAAGACATCAACATGTGCCGTACAATCGGCGAATACGGTCTCAGTCTCTTGCGCGAAGGCGCGGGAATACTCACTCATTGCAATGCCGGAGCTCTTGCCACCGGGGATTACGGCACCGCGCTGTCCCCCATGTATGCCGCTCACGAACGTGGTATGAAATTTACGGTATATTCCGATGAGACCCGACCTTTACTACAGGGGTCACGACTCACTGCCTGGGAACTCTCTCAGGTCGGTATCGATGTGGTGAGCATATGCGACAATATGGCGGCTCAGGTAATGAAAGAAGGAAAGATAGATCTGGTGATCGTCGGTTCCGATCGTATTGCCGCCAATGGCGACGCCGCCAACAAAATCGGCACTTATGGAGTGGCGGTTCTGGCGAAATACCATCATATCCCTTTTTATGTGGCGGCTCCGTATTCCACAGTGGACATCACATTGGAACATGGCGGACTCATCCCTATAGAACAACGCGATGGTGATGAAATACGTCGGGGATTCGGAAAGCTCACCGCTCCGGAAAAAGTCAAAGTATACAACCCCGCGTTTGATGTGACCCCACACGAACTTATAAGTGGAATTATTACCGAACGAGGCATACTCACTCCACCATTTTCACACAAACTAAAAGAAATCATAAAAAGTTGACCGTGTGTGAAAATAAAATTTTTTGCCTTTTGCTTTGGTATGGTGTATATTAAGCAAGGGTTAGCGGTTTATAAGAAGCAAGATCAGAACAACAGGTAGGAATAAAATTGGCACGGATAAAAAAGAACATCACTCAGCCTTTATGCGAAGTTGACGCTTCCTGCCCGATTTGCACCAGGAAAAGTAAACAACTTTATCTGCGTGAAAGTTCATATCGTATCGCTTCCAGAGATATAGACCTCAAACCCGTCGCCGAATGGGTAGGCAAACGCAACAATGAATGTTTTCCCACTCTCTATGATATATGGCAATGCCCGAATTGCTCCTATTGCGGCAGCCGACAGGTGTTCAGACAGCCGGGACTTCTCATTTCATCCATGCCTTTAAACCGGTTCAGACAGCTTACTTTAGAGCTGTATCAGAATGAGACGTACAGAAATCTGGTGCAATTATTTGTTGAATCTCCGCCCGAGTTCGGACTGGATTTTTTTCAACCGGTAAAACGCTACCTTATAGCCATCTATCACCTTGAACAAATTGAGCAATTTAGAACCCGTGATTCTTTTATTCTGGCAAGATACTGTCTGCATTTGAACTGGCTTTTGCGCGATCTTGAACGCTGGCAGATGCGAAAGATCACCGTCAATTATCTGAACCGTCTGAAGCCCAAGATCAATGAACTGTGGGAGCATGCCCCGCTGGATTATGCAGGCGCGGCGGCAAAAGCCTTGAAATATTATAATGTCTTTTATGAAAATTCCCGTAGGGACGAATCGCAGGAAACCGAACATCAACTGCTACAGCTTATCGGCAGATTAGACCTCATGCTGGGTAAGCCCGACGACGCCGGAAAGATACTGCGTCAGAGTATGCGCTCCGCCAATGATATGTATATTTCCGTCCGCAGAGAACAAAACATATCGGGCAGCAAAACTTCAGGCCTTAAGCTTATACATCAGCTTTCCGCACTGGAAACATTTGTAAAAGAAACCGAGCAACTCATCGCCGATATTGACGCCGCTTCAGACCCCGCATAAGCATTAAATTAATGTTTATGCTCCATCTCACGTTGCACTTCCTGCACTTCCTCCTCAAAACGCTCCAGAATAGCCTCTTCTTCCGCAGTAGGGATCGACAATAACACCGGATTGGTCTTGACTGTATAAATATAAATGAAGAAAATAATTATTCCGGCGACAAATCCATACATCGCTCCGGCATTGAACACCTCATCACAAAATCCTTCAGGACAACGCAAGCCCGCCCAGACCGTATATCCCAGCCATACCACGGTAGCGCCCAGCATCGTCGTCCAGATACAGGGCGTATCCGCGCGCTTGCTGTAAAGCGCGGCGGTAACCGGAAGGAAAATAATAACCAGCAAAGAAACCCACGATTGGATCATCAATGTATAAATGCTGTCAATATAAAGCGCGGCGAAAGTCGCCACTACCGTAATTCCCACCGTTATTATACGGGTAAAATAAAGCTGTTGAGAATCGGACATGGAACAGAACGGTCTAACCAGATTGTTGACTGTAAGCGACGAACACGCCAGCAATGAACTGTCCGCCGAACTCATAATTGCGGATACCAGCGCACTCAGAAAAATAGTAAACGCCACCGGATGTAAAACTTTTCCTGCCAGCAACGGCAGTAGAGCTTCCGTATCCTGTAAATCGGGAAACAATATTCTTCCTGAAAATCCGATAGTAATCGGAACAAAACAAAGCGCCATATAAGCCACCCCGGCAAGAACTGCACTCCGGCTGGCTATTTTATCCGTACGGCTGGCGAGCGAACGCTGAACCAGATCCTGACCGACAATACACCCTAAGCCCATAATGCACCATTGTCCGGCATAAGCCACCATTGAATTCCAACTGTATTCGGTCGGCATCAGTGAAAGGTGTTCTGATTGCACAGAGCCGAAAACCACATTTAACCCTCCGCACTGGTTGACCGCGCTCGGCACAATCAGGAAAAGCCCGAGAATAATAAGTGTTACCTGCACGACGTCGGTAAGCGTTACTGCCCACATGCCGCCAATCGCGGTATAGACCAGCACAATAAAAGCCCCCAGTACCGTTCCCCAGGTGGGGTCGATATCCGTAAGCAGATTCAAAATCTTGCCTATTCCCAATATCTGGGCTCCCAGCCAGCCTACATAAACCGGAATCATCCAGGCGGAAGCGTATACTCCAGCCCATTTGCCGAAACGGCGTTCAATTACATCGGTAATGGTTAATAGACGCAAACGGCGTAAAACCCCGACAAAAAACAAACCCGCAAGAATCAGACTCAATGCGGCGGCAAAAGGATCAGAAATAATTCCAGGCAGACCATCACTGTATACTGTCCCGCATACCCCCATGCTTGAACCGGCGCCAAACCAGGTCGCCAATAATGTCGCAAACGCCATCCACATCGGCAGACGTCTTCCCGCAACCAGAAAATCCGACATCCCTTTTACCCGCCGTCCAGCCCACCAGCCAATGAACAGCATCCCCGCTACATAAAAAATTATCCCGAAAATTAACCAGAACTTAATATCCGCTGAAAACGTCAGACCATGTTCCATTGATGTATCACCCTGTAATAAAGGTTGAACTAAAAATCCCGCTTCACCATCAGCGAAATTATAAAAATTGCGTAAAAATACTTTTATTATCCAATTATATCAAATCGGCATTATAAAAATTTATGGATTTTTTTGCAAATTAACAGCAAATATTGCGGCAAGTAACTATCAAAAGTAAATATCTTATAATTATAAACGGCTGTAGCTGTAGAGGGCTATGGCGGCGATCATCAGTAAAGCCGCAAAGATGCGTTTCCAGAATGTACCGGCGCTGGTTTTCATTTCTATATGACTGTATCCGGCTCTGGCGAGCGTAATTCCCAGCAGAACCGACATCAGGCCCCGGCTCGCCTGGACAATGTTGCCGAACACCACTCCGATCGACGCGAAGCAGCTGAACAGCACCAGCATCGCTAGAAACCAGCACACTCCGAACGGTACCGCGCAGATAAAAGCACGCTTGCTTCGTTTAATGAACCACAAGCCCGGCAGGGATAAAGCCCCCAGCAGCATATAACATAACGCCGTACTGGTTACGGCTTGTTGAAACAGCGAATCCGAGGGAATCAATAAAACCGCTTCTCTTCCGAAAATATCTGAAAAAGAGTAGCCCACGCAGGTCATCAGCAGCCATATCATGGCTTTAAAACTCATCCTTACCCCGCTGAAATTCATCATTATCGCCGCAATGACGCAGATAAACACCGCCAGCCACTGCAAGGCATTTATCCCAATGCCGAACACTACTAGATTGATAAGCGCCAGAACTACCAGCTTTACTCCAAGAAGCGAAGACGCCCGCGACGCCTCAAGCTCTCTGAGCGTCATAAAAAAACTTCCTTGTCCCAGCAGATAAGCCGCCGCGCATAACACTATTGGCAATGCGTATTCACGGGTCTCAAAAAGTCCTTCCGGCATCGCCAGCGGCAACACCAGCACCGATAATGCCCCCATTACTATCTGGGAATAAATCATCAGATGTACCGGATTGGCGAATTTCACCACAAAGTTGCGGGAAAATATATACGAGCTGGACTGCATAAATGCCGCCGCCAGCCCGTAAAGTATACCTGTCAACATATAAAACACTCCGTTATTTATAAAAAAAACAACGGGTTTACATCCGTCATTTGTCCGTCATTATTAAAATTCAAGCTCAAAAGATGATTTTTTTAGTTATCCGTCATTTTCAAACACACCGAAATCCCAACCCTTGTGCAGTTTTTAACAGCGCGGGGTCGGAGTTATGCAATTCAAAAGCATGAAACTCGCGTCTGATGCGGTAATCTCCGCGTTGTGCTTCAAACATATCAGGAGAACGGCGTAGATTTTCACTGTCAAAGGCAATATCATAACTGCGGTTCACCGCATACGCGATTTTTTCCTCAAATGAGCTCAGATCATCAGGGATATTTATACGTACATCAGCAGGAGCGGGCATATTCTGCACCGTCCAGTCATCCAATCCCAGATTAAAAAAGCGGCTTAGAGCCTGAACGCTCATAGTGGTGCCATTGGCTTTGCCGTCAGCCGAATAACCCGCGATGTGCATGGTACCATAGTTCAGCAAATCTAACAGCTCCAAGTCGATATCCGGTTCATTCTCCCACACGTCAAGTATGGCTCCGCGGATGATTTGGTGTTTCAGCGCGTGTTTCAGGGCGTGGGAGAAGACGACTTCTCCGCGGGAACTGTTTATCAGAAAGGCGGAGGAGCGCATTTTTCGGAAAAAATTCTCGTCGGCAAGGTGGAAAGTAGTATCCAGCCCCTCACGGTTGAGCGGTACATGTAATGAAATGATATCGGAATTTGCAAGGATTTCATCCAGCGAACAAAAGTCGTCATTGCCTTCTGCGCGCTGACGCGGCGGATCGTTCCTCAATACCCTTATACCAAGAGCTTCAGCAGCTTTCACTACTTTAGTACCAACGTTACCTATCCCTACTACGCCAAGAGTAATGTCTTTCAGTTTGAGTCGGTGTTTCAGCGCGAGGTTGACTATGGCGGAGGAAATATACTGCATAACAGAACCGGAGTTACAGCCGGGGGCGCTGGTCCAGGTGATGTTGTTATCGTGGCAGTAAGCGTCGTCGATATGGTCATAGCCGATGGTGGCAGTGGCGATGAAGCGGACGGATGAGTTATGAAGCAGAGCGCGATTACACTGGGTGCGAGTCCGGGTAATGATGGCGTCGGCGTCGCGCACATCATCCGGCGAGATTTTAGCGCCGGGGAGATATAAAGTTGTGGCGCATTGGTCAAGGACGCCCCGGATAAAGGGGATCTTGTCATCTATGACGATTTTGGGCTTCATTCATCGCCCCGCTATTTTAAGCAACGCGTCTTTTCCGCTCATGCCTTTGGTTACGCCCGCGTCAAGAGCGATGGCGCTGAGTTTGAAGACTTGAGCGGAGAGCATACTTTTAAAGGAGTTCACGCCGGTAACGAGGGCGACGCATTCTTCTAGTTTATCGGCTACTTCGATATTGAAGTAGCCGCAACCGAGAAAGCCTTTGGGGCAGCGTATCATAAGTATGGAGGCTTTTTCAGTGGGTATTTTTATCGCTTCAAATTCATATCCGTCGATCATAATATGTTCGGTCATAGTCAATATCTCCTTTTTTCAGGGTTTGAAAATATTCTCTTTTCATATATTTTTATTGATAAGCTGAATAAACATGCTATCTTAAAATCTAACACTGGTATGCTTTTATTGCAAAGAGAATAGTCTTGAGAAATAGCGTGAAGTGTAAGATTTGCCGGAATTTTATTGATTCCGTTGAAACGGGCGCAAGATAATGCAAAGATTTGTGTTGCCGTGATAGTTTGTTATTCTATAAAAAAGTATCTAAGAGTTCAGTTTTTCATATTATATTTTGAGAAGTAAAGTTAATCAAAAAAAGGTAAAATTATGTCGGAGAGTTTTTTACAGACAAATTTCGCCGAAAGGATCGGTGGCGACCGTTTCGGCAAAGACACTACCATTTATAAATTTGAAAAGATCAAACGCGCGAAACGTGCGGCAATGGCGGCTAATCCCGGAGTAAAACTTATAGACATGGGCGTAGGCGAGCCGGATGATATGGCGTTTCCGGAAGTAATCAAGACCCTGGCGGAGGAAGCCGCCAAGTGGGAAAACCGCACGTACGCGGACAATGGCGTGGATGAGTTCAAAGCCGCCGCCGCGCGTTATATGAAATCACTTTATGGTGTTGAGCTTGATCCGCAGACGCAGATATGCCATGCAATCGGCAGTAAATCCGCGTTGTCGCTACTGCCGGCGTGCTTCATTAACCCGGGCGATATCACCGTGCAGACCGTTCCCGGTTATCCGGTGATGGCTACCTGGACAAAGTATCTGGGCGGAGAGGCAGTAAATCTGCCGCTGCTGGAAGAAAATGGTTTTCTGCCGGATCTGGATTCTTTAAGTGCGGATCAGAAGAAACGTACCAAGTTGTTATATTTGAATTATCCAAACAATCCGACCGGAGCATCGGCAACGGTTGAGTTTTTTGAGAAAGTGGTAAAATTCGCGCTGGAAAACAATATACTGATCGTCTCCGACGCGGCTTACGCGCCGCTGAATTTTGCGGGCAAGCCTCTGAGCATCTTCGCTATTCCGGGAGCGATAGACTGCGCTGTTGAACTGCACAGTATGTCCAAAGGTTTCAATATGACAGGATGGCGCTTAAGCTGGGTTTGCGGTAATGAGCTGGCGGTCAAGGCTTTTGCCAGCGTCAAAGACAATGCAGACAGCGGTCAGTTCGCAGCAATCCAGAAAGCCGCTATTGTGGCGCTTGACGATCAGGCGAATATCACGCCAAAGATCTGCGAAAAATATGAGCGCCGCCTGGAAAGCATGACCCGGACGCTTCAATCGCTCGGTTTCCCCGCTAAAAAGCCCGCCGGTTCTTTCTATCTTTATGTGAAGGCGCCAAAAGGCACTGAAGCCGGAGACAAGTTCTCCAGCGGCGAAGATTTCAGCCAGTGGCTGATAAAAGAAAAATTGATCAGTTCCGTGCCTTGGGACGACGCCGGCAATTATGTCCGTTTCAGCGCCACTTTTGTGGCTCGCGGCGGCAAGGATGAAGAAGAGGAAGTGCTTAAGGAATTCGCCGCTCGTTTGAGTGACGCGAAATTCATTTTCTGATATAAAACATTTAAACATAGGATTATGACTATGGAACAGCAGATCAGAGAAACATTGGAGTCGCTGCGCATTCATCTTCAGAATGACGGCGGGGATTTGGAAATTGTGGAAATAAACGGCAAAACCGTAAAGCTCCGTCTGAAAGGCGCTTGCGGCGGATGTCCGCACGCGACGATTACCATCAAAGACGGACTTGAAAGAATCCTGCGTGAAAAAATAGATCCGGAAATAGTCATCGAACGCGTCGTCTGACGACCATTGTGATAGATCAGTTTAAGACCGGCTGTACGGGAATGTCCGTACAGTACGGTCGTGTATTATTTTGGAAAGAATCCATATTATGAAGAACTGTGACTATATAATCAGGGGAATGATTCCCGGCATGAACATCCGCTTTGTTATGGCGGAAATAGGCTTGACGGTGGCGGCGAGCGTAAAGATCCACGATACGGACCCAGTATCGACGTTGATTTTCGGAGAGGCGTTGCTTACGGGAGCCTTGTGTTCGCCCCTGCTTGAGGGAGAGGAACGCTATACTTTTCGCTGGGAGTACAGCGGGTATCTGAAACGGATACTGGTGGATGTTGATGCCCGGGGCAAGCTGCGCGGGATTCCTTACGAGCCGCATTTGATGGAAAAAGCCGTGTCGGAGATAGATATATACGGGGCTCTTGATGGCGAGATGTCGGTGGTAAAGTCTTGCAACGGCAAGATACTAAACTCCGGAATAACAAAATCAACGCTGTTGGATATTTCCGATGACACCGGATTCTTTTTTTCGACCAGCGACCAGGTGGAGACCGAGATCGAATGCGTCGTATCTCTAAATCCTGACCCGGAACAGCCGATAGATTATGCTGCGGGAATGATGCTTCAGGCGATGCCGGATTGTGATCTGGAGGCTTTTGCCGCCTTGCGCAATGAACTTCACAGCGCGAATGTAAAGCGTTTATTGAGTCAAGTCATGCCAAGTGAAAAGAAGCTCTGGAAGATACTTGAGATTCTGACCGGGATGACTTTGCCCGGTGACGGACAGCAGATAACATATGAGTTCTCGGGCGAGCCGGAATACAAATGCACCTGCTCGCATGAGAAGTTGCGTATGTCTTTGAAAACGTTGGGCATGGATGAGTTAAAAAGTATTTTTAATGAAAATGAGTGTCCGGAAGTAAAGTGTGAGTTCTGTAATACGGCCTATAAATTTACTCGTGAAGACTTTGATTTGTGATTTTTTAATAAAACACTTTTATTTTGACGGGTTTTATATTAAAATATTATAAACATCGTCAATCGCATAGGGAAACGGGGGTTTTCTGCGGAGAAAGTATATTTCATCAACAATTTCAGGAATATTGACATATGCCAATAACAATAAAATGTAAGAAATGCGGAAATGAGAATCCACTGGGCGACGTGTTCTGTCGCCAGTGCGGCGAAGAGCTCAATCTGGAAGAGATTGATCCGCGCCACATGAAAAAGCAAAGGGAAGGCAAAAGATCCGGTTGCGGACGTTGGCTTTTTGAGTTCATCGGTCTGGTCATAGTACTTTCTTTTATGGGGGGAGGATT
>JAFGXT010000372.1 GCA_016936495.1 Victivallales bacterium | reverse complement strand
TTTTTCACGGCATATTCAAAAGCATAACGGATTATCCGTTCGGTACCTTTACGAGTAAACAGATTTTCCTGAATAGCATATTCTTCTGGAGTGTTTTCGTTGTTTAAGCTGCCGCGCCCGCAATATTCCCCCTCAGAATTCTCGCGGATGACGACAAAATCTATTTGTTCATTTTTCAAAGGGGATTCAAGTCCCGGCAGCAGTTTTATCGGACGAATATTCACATACTGATCAAACTCAGTGCGTATAGGCAGCAATAATTCACGTAATGAGATATGATCTGGAACCCCGGGAAAACCTACGGCTCCCAGAAAAACAGCGTCGCAATCGGCAAGAATCCTCAACCCGTCTTCCGGCATCATCCTGCCATGCTTCAAATAATATTCACAACTCCAGGGCAGAGTATTAAAGTTAAATGACGCTCGTCCGGTCTTCTGCGCCACCGCGTTTATGACACGAACACCCTCATAAACCACATCCACGCCAATACCGTCTCCGGGAATAAGATTGATCTTAAAATTCTTCATTTTTCTATTGTTCCTGTGTTTTAATTACATGCCAGCATTCCGGACTGTGAAAACCGGAGTTACCAAAATACGCGGTGGAGGATATTTCAGGCTTATCCCATTTACGTGAATAATTATAACGTCCAATGGAAAAACGACTTCCATCAACTTCGCTACTGCTGGTTCCCAATACCGCATAGGGTACATCCATTTCCGCGTACCAGAAATTATCTTCATGACATATTTGTGTAGAAGATTTCAAGCCGCCGTCAAAAAGATTATCTTTGTAACTGAGAATATATTTTTCATTGTTGCAAGCAAGATGCAGTTGCAATGTAACATTATCCGGCGTAACATGGAATTCATAGTAATCCTCATGCCCCGGAAGCTGAATGAAAAATTCCACAACGTCGCCTAGTTCCCAGGTCGGCTGATCATTACATACCGCCACATTAAATATATCCGAATCCTGAAAAAACACCGACAGTAAAAAAGCATCATTGCCCGCACGCAAACAACCGCACCCGCCTTCTTTTAACGGTTCAATACTCTTGTGTGGATACAGAGGCAATATATCCCCGGAGGCAACTTCTACCGGATTTTTCCCGGCATTGTGGTTTTGTTTTAAAAATCCCTGTAACTGTTCAATCATCATTATACAACAAGTATCCCTTATAATTTTTTACACTTATGCTACACTTTGCCGGACAAGAACATACCGTCAAGCATGCCTATCCCCAGCCATCCAGCTCCGGCGATCACCGATAAATCCCCCAAGCGACTGAAAATGATCTCCGGCATATTAAACGCAGTCATGCGCCCCCTGCCCTCTATGCGTTCAATAAGTTTTTTCTGAAACTCGTTTCCCGCCTTGGAAACCTCTCCGGCAAAAATAAAATATTCTGGATCAAGCATCCTCACCAAGCGAACAAAATGATCTGTAAGCTCTTCAAGTATGCCATCCAGCGTCTCCACTGCCTCTGCGTCACCAATTTCCGCGTGCGCAAAAACATCCAGGTAAATGCCAGTATGACGTGCTTTGCGCACTACATCATACACCTCCCCGGCGACGCCGCTGAATCCCCGGTAAAGTTTGCCATCAATTACGATTCCAGTACCCACATCACTTCGGTCTAAAATGCACAATACACTGGTAGGGGAATATATGCCGGCGTCATCTTTCTCCGCCATCACCGCCAGATTGGCGTCATTTTCCATATATACTTCACGACCTAGCAATTGCTCCAGGCGACCTTTCAAATCATATCCAGCAGGCAAAAAACGAGTCCGGAGAATGTTTCCTGAAACGCTGCCGCTTACGGCGACAACTACGACAATTTGTTCCTCCGGAAGATCGCACTTACCTTTTAGCATGCTTATTTCATCGGCAATGGCTTCGGCGTAGTTTTGAATTATATCTGCGGTTTCAAGAACTTTCAATCCTGATATCTTCCCGGCATAATCCACGAGAGCAAAAGCAGTTGTCCGCACTCCAGCATCCACCACCATCACCACTCCGGCGTCAGACGATACTTCAAAATAAGCTGCGGGCTTACCTACTTTTCCTCTATTTTTCTCCGTAAAACTTTTTTTTATGCACCCCAGTTCTTCAAGACTGGATAATATCCGTAAAGTCGAAGTCGGAGGCACTTTAAAAATACGGGATAACTCAGCATTAGACACAAAACCGCATCGGCGCAATTCACTCAATACATTAAGTTGATTTTGCACTTTGGTCTTACTGTTGTTCCTGAATTCACCCGAATCCATTAGCGATTCCTCTATTAATATCATTCTGATAGTTATTGAAAATAATAAAACACCGGATAGGCATATTGTCAATAGCTAAAACTGGAAAAACTTCAAAAAACTCCGTGGTCAAATCACGGGGTCAGACCTACACATTATTACATTTTAACTTCTTGTGAGCGAGAGCCAACAATCCGTAAAAGACACAAATGACACAAAATAAAGAATAATATAACAGGTTGATATTCTGAAAATGTAACAATGTGCAGAAGTATCAGCCATAACATTTTCCTTTTAACAGGGGGTAGAGGTTCAATCTAGTTAGTGTAAGACTTTCCTAATTTTGTCCGTCCCGTCCATATGCATGCAGCAAATTCGCAAAAACGCAAAATTTCAGAAAAATGACTATTGACAACTGTCTATATGTGTACTATACTAAGACAGTATGAGACAGTGAAACATAGGAACACATCATGAAACTTGTAACCGCGCCAAGCAAGACCAGCCAGATAGCGGACTATCTGAGAGCTGGAATCAGGAAAGGCACTATTGCTCCCGGCAGCCGGATGAGCAGTATAAGAGAGCTTTCCGACCGCTTCGGGGCAAGCAAAAGGATCATCGGTTGCGCTCTGGAACTATTGGAAAAGGAGCGGCTGATCCGCCGGGAACACGGACGCGGAGTATTTGTGGAAACTCCATCAGCTGAGGATTGCATTGAAGTATATATGCTATTGTGGAATACTCGGGAAGAGACGAACAACTATATTGACGAAGTTATAAAAATGACTTATCCGCCGATATTGCCGGTTGGATTCAACTTCACGGTCAGGACTACCGTTGCCAAACCTGGAGATTTCTCCGGGCTCGACGGAGAACTGTCCAGGATTAAAAATACCGCCGGCATCCAGTGTGTAATGGCGGGAACTCAGCTTTTTGGTCAGGAGCAGATCGAGAAGCTCAAAACATTGCCATGCCCGGTTATATTTTTCGGGGACTCTGCGCTTGGCTCTCTTGATAATGTCCATTTCAATCAGATTACCGGCGACAACAAACTCGTGGGGCGTATGTGCGCGGAGTACTTGCATCGGGACGGACAGCGAGAAATTACGCTATTCACACTTTCACGCAACTGCTATTTTTACAAACTTTTTTGTGAGGGAGTGGAAGAGGTCTGTCATGAACACAACATCGATTTGGCTTTGTACGAGCTCCCCGAAGGGGTTCATAACCTGGAAAAAAGCACTTGTGCCGAAGTGTACCGGGATATGGTGGATGCCGCCGTAACCGCCGGGCATCTGTCCCGCCCGCTTATCAGCAATGCCATGAAATTCGATTCCTTTTTACCGGAACTGAATCGCTTTTTCAGATTAGAAAGTAGCATTCCGTTAATCCGGGCTCAGTTCAGTGCGGATCGATACGGGTGTTTCTTTGATGCGGCATTTGATGCCATCCACACGCTTGTCGTGGATAAGCAGGAGACGGGCAAACGCCGGATAAACGCGGATTTCATCATTGAAGATGTGGCCAGAAAACAAAAGATTCTAGTTTCAGATTCAAATTTTAAAGTTTTACATGGTTGATATTAGCACAAGGATAGATGTACAAAATAAAAACAGCATAAAAATGAGGTTAGATATGCAAAAGAGAAAATTCACACTTATCGAACTCCTAGTCGTAATAGCCATCATCGCCATTCTTGCCGGGATGTTGCTTCCGGCTCTAAGCAGAGCGCGGGAAACGGCAAGAAAAATCAGTTGTGCCAATAACTTGAAGCAATCCGGCACCGCCACTCACAGTTATGTGTCCGAGTATGACGATTATTTGCCCTTTTTCCGGATGACATCGCCACTAAATTCCTGGCATAAGAAACTTATGCCATATATTGGCAATAATCGTAATGTATTCGTGTGCCCGGCAGCTAAAATGGAGAATCTGAGCACATACCAGAGCGACATTCCCTGTGCTTATGCTATTTTATATAAATCAACCCCTAGCTGGACAGAAGCGGATCGACGGGTAACTCATAAGAACGGCACTAGAAAATTGCTAAAAATACCAAATCTCAGTTCTGTTGGTTTTATTGTTGACACCGGTTGGTCGGAGGTGATTCAAACTGTATTCGATTACCCGGAGGGCCCCGACCCCCGCCACGGCGGCAGCTGTAATATGTGGTTTCTTGACGGACATTACGCCGACATGCGCGGGGAGGTCAACGGGGCTACTTTGCCGATTCACTTGCGCTATCACATGCTTATCAACTGGTAATATCATAAAAGAATTTAACTGTTTATAATCGAGGAAGATATGAAATTAACTTTTTTACTGTTCCTGAGTTCTCTAATCTGCGCCGCCAATACCGTCGAATTGAAGCCTGGAGTAAATCAACTGCCGACGCTTGAGCTCCCGGATGGCGGCGGCTTTGATATCTACGGCGTCGAATGGGAGATAAAAGGCGATGGCAAATCGCTTGTTACTGCCAGAGGTTATGCCTCCGTTGATCCTGTCGGAGAATCCATTACATTTGATGGCCGCTTCGGGCACTATACCCGAATTGCAATACCGGAATGGCAGTCGCAGAAAGTAGAATTCATGTCTAAGAAAGACTGGAAGTCGGTAAAACTTATCCTTGGGCTTAGCCGGGGCGGAAAAGCGGAAATCAGAAACCTTCGACTTGTAAAAGGCGGGTTTAAGCCTAACGCCATAGCCCCTCCCGCACCATATATAGGCTGGATTGATTCACTCATACCGAATATGCAATACGCCAGAGAAATGAGTACTCCTCATCCAGCGGTCAAAAACCGTAACCGATTTCAAGCTCTAGTTGAGCCGTACATGAAAATCCCTATAGAACAACTCCTGGCGTACGTGCCTGAGTACTCCTTCCTCTGGAAAAAAAACAGGCACTATAAGTTCAGTTGGGACATAAGCCGTCCGGACGAGATTATTGACGAAAAAGGAACCGCTTTCGATTTCCAAAAGGCTTTTCCCGAAAACGGCCATATCGAAGTAACCGGAATCGGAGGAAAAATATACCGCATTGCTTACCATGAGTCCTCCAGCCCTGATCCAGACAACAAACTCTTTGACGGCAATCGCATCTATCTCGGACGCTTCATGGAAACCGCCAGGTTTATAAAACTTTCAGAAGTGGCTCGCGCGTTGGCTGAACTTTACAGAATGAACGGAAATGAGGAATATGCCCTGCGCTCTGCAAGCCTGTTCATCGCACTATGGAAAAATGCCGACAACTGGCCGATATTTGGTCGCGGCGCGGATTTCAACGTGAAACCCGCGCGTTTTCACGAGCCCGACAGTTATGAATATTGGTTCGCCTTCATCCTGGGAGCTGGAGACTGGTACATTCCACAAACCTCTTCGATCCGGCTTCCGGCAAGAAACTTTGCCATGTTGAAAAATGCTCCAGAAAAGATATGGAATGAAGCCGGAAAACTTAACCACGTCGATAATCCGCAAATAGCTATGGCGGGAAAAATTCTCGCATTGACCAGGCAGTCGTTGCTGCGCGACGCGTTTCAGCGTCGCCGTCCTTGGATTCTCTATCATAACACCATCGGCGGGCAGTTGCAGACATTTGTAGAAGTTGCTCAGTCCATCGGTTGCCCTGAACTTATTCACTATGCTTTTGATAAGTACGGTTACGCCTCCGCCAGTGTGCTGATGGCGGACGGGATGTTTCCTGAAAGCACCAGCTATTTCATGGAGCTTTTCGAGGGTGGCTTTGGAGGTGTGCTCCAAAGACTGAAAAACTATAGTGACCCGAAAGGTTTTATTGATGTCCGAGACAGGCGTTTTGACAAATTTGATCCCGAAGCCGGTAGTCCGCCAGTCGTGTGCCGGGCTTTACGATTGCTGGATCGTCTGGCTTTTCCCGACGGCAGCGCCTATGTCATTAACGACACCTTTGCCGCGTCCGCTCCTTTTTCCCGCTTTTCTTATCGTCAGAACAATGAACACTACGCGAGAAAAAACAATGATTCGCTATTGATACCGGATTTCGGTTATTCCTCCCAGGGATGGGGAACACAACCGGATCAGGTCGAGGTTCATCTGAATTATTCCGCATCCGGCAATCATGCTCACAACGATTTGCTTAACTTTACGCTCTGGGCATATGGCGATGAAATAGTGTCGGACATCGGTTATACGCGTTTCAATAACTATCCTGTTGACACCCTCAGCCATAATCTTGTAGTTGTTGATTCAGAAATTCAGAGCGGACGTACACGTGGAAACCTTACTCTCTGGAGCGATCCAGCTCCTGATGCGGTGAAATTCCAGCAAGCAGAGCAGAGCAGTTCCGATCCCGCATACGCTCAGGCATCATGCTACCGCCGTACTCTGATCTCGCTACCGTTCAGTCCGGGGAAAGCCGCCGTCATTGACGTCTTCGAGGTCAAGGGGGGGAACGGCATGACTGGATGGCACAGGGTTGCGCCGATTACCCGCAGAATATAAGTTGTACTCTGAAAGACGGTGTTCCGCTTCGTAACCTTGCCGATGACGGCCGGGATGTTAAGGCTTCTCAATCCATCACCAAACGTGGTGGAAAAAGCCCTCATTACGGCGCTATCCGCAACCTGACGCGCTATAAATCTCCCGCAAAAACCTGGAACGCCACGATTACTCCGGGAAAATTATCCGCGGATATTCCCGGTATTGCTCCGCGCGCGGCTCAAGGGTTTCCCCATGCCGGATTCAGATTACATTGGCTAGAGCCTGCTGATGCGACGGTATATATAGGAGAAGCTCCACGGCATCGCTTTTATATGGAGAGGGACAATGCGGCGAAAATGCGATACAATTGGACAAAAAACCTCATGCCGAAAATAGTTGTCAGGCGCGAGGGGGAAAACCTTAACAGTCGTTTTGTTGCTCTTTGGGAACCGTTCCCGGGGAAAGTCTGGATAAATAAAGTGGAGACTATCGGTAAGGTGCCGGAGCATGACGGCAATGCAATCAGGATCAGCGCGGAGGATTGCGACGCGGTAGTTCTGTTCAGAGCGTCGGATTCATCGTCGGAAATCAGCGCAGAGGATTACCGCAGCAGTGCCAATGTCGCCGTGTCACGGCGCATCGGAGACACCATGTTTCTGGACATAACCGGAGGCGGGACTTTCAGCACCGGAAATATTACATTGAAAGCCTCGGATTGGCCCCGGCTCAGAGCCGTGCGGACAGGAACATATGACAGCGAGGATTATGTTGTCGTTAGTGGAGATTTGAGCTTGTATCCAGCGGAAACCGCACAGCAGCCGCACGCCGGAAAATGGGTGATATTCCGTCAGCAGGGACAGCCCGCATGGTGGCTACCGGTGAGGCGTATAGAGAAAAACGACGGCAACGAGGCGAGGATTATTTTCAGCCGTGAAATAGGATTTGAATTTGACGGCGCCAACCGGCTGTTGACGGAAAAATTTTTCAATTACAAATTGTTTTTTGGAGACGCAGAGGTCATCCTTCCGGTAAATACTTCCGTGAGTTTTGACGGGAATCAGATCAATTGCCACATCAGCTCTGATGTAGAACTGACCTTGCTACCGGGAAAAGACCTGATTCTTCCCTCAGGCGTAACCCGGCGCGATTCCGCCAATGAATCTACGCTGAATATTCCGCTGACCGCCACCCAAAACGGGCAAGTCAGTATCCGGCTGAAACCGTCAGCTGGCAATTGATCAGGCAACTGACCCGCCACAAAGATAAAACAATGTCCTCGCGGCTGGGTTGATCTGCGGGGTTTACAGTTTTAGCACTTCCTGCTGGGTGAGGATGCGTAAGCCTTTGCCGTCAAGCTTATTGACCGCTTGCTCTGTATTATCAAAGCGCATTATCATGATGGCGTTGTCATGGGTCTTTTCCGGTATCGAATACATATATTCGATATTAAGTCCGGCGTCATCGATAACTTTCATAACCGCGGCAAGTCCGCCGGGTTTGTCCGGCACTTCCACCGCCAGAACCGAAGTCAAACTGGTGGCGACGCCGTTTTTCTTCAGGCAATCAAGGCTCTTGTCCAGGTCATTGACGATCAAGCGAAGGACGCCGAAATTCTCGGAGTCGGCTAAGCTCAGAGCGTGAATATTAAGGTTCTCGCGTCCCAGTATTTCGGTTATTTCATGAATTCTTCCGCTTTTGTTTTCCAGAAAGATGGATAATTGCTTGATAATCATGATTTTATGCTCCTGTGGTGATGTTGCGGTTATCTATGACCCGTTTGGCTTTGCCTTCCGAGCGGGCGATGGTCTTGGGTTCGACCAGTTTCACCGCCGCGTTGACGCCCAGTCCGGTCTTAATTTCATCGCGGATGCTCTTTTCTAGAAATTCCAGACGACGGATTTCATCGGAGAAAATAGTTTCATTGACTTCCACTCTTACTTCCATAGTGTCAAGCATTCCCTGACGCTCAACCACAATCTGATAATGCGGTTCGACGCCTTCTATACGCAGGAGTATTTCCTCTATCTGCGACGGGAACACGTTGACGCCGCGGATGATAAGCATATCGTCGTTACGTCCGAACAGGCGGTGTATCCTGCGCAAAGTACGTCCGCAGCGGCAGGGTTCGGGAATAATGAAAGTAATGTCGCGGGTGCGGTATCTGAGTATCGGGCTGCCTTCGCGGGTAAGGGTGGTGATGACCAGTTCGCCTTTTTCTCCATCGGGCAGTACTTCACCGGTGTCCGGGTTGATGATTTCCGGATAGAACAAGTCCTCAAATATATGCAACCCCTGTTGTTCGGCGCATTCGGCCGCAACCCCTGGACCGATGATTTCTGTCAGCCCGTAAATATCATAAGCTTTAAGCCCCAGTTTATTCTGAATGTCCAGACGCATATTTTCGCTCCAGGGTTCCGCACCGAAAAATCCGGCTTTAAGACCGAGTTCGCGAATGTCTATGCCCTGTTCCTGCGCGTATTCCGCCAGATACAGGCAATATGATGGGGTACAAGAAATGGCGGTGGAACCGAAATCCTGCATCAACTGAAGCTGGCGTTTGGAGTTACCACTGGACGCGGGAAGCAGGTTGGCACCGACTAAACGTGTACCGTAATGAACGCCCAGTCCACCGGTGAACATGCCATAGCCGTACATATTTTGAATAGTATCGGTTTCGTCTATTCCCGCCATGGACAAAGTTCGTGCCATGCCTTCCGCCCAGAGATCAATGTCGTTGTGGGTATAGGCGCCGACCACGGGTTTGCCGGTGGTGCCGGAGGAGGTGTGTATCTCGACTATATCTCTGCGATCCGCCGCCAGAAGTCCGTAAGGATAGACGTCGCGCATCTCATGTTTGGTGGTGAAGGGCAGCTTGGAAATATCATCAATAGAATTTATATCTTCGGGTTTGATGTTATGAAGATTCATCTTTTCACGATAGAACGGTACTCGTGTATATAATTTTTCAACCAGCTTCCGCAAAGCTTCACTCTGTTCAGCGCGGAGCTTGGCAGGGGATATTTTCTCTTTTTCCGGGTTCCACATCTCCAGTTCTCCTTTAGGTGTGTATCAAAGACTCATGCGAAATGCAGTTTCGCCTTCGGCGACCAGCGTTCCGCCGCTGGACCGCGTCCGGCGAGGCGCCGTCGCCAAGTAATATTCCTTATGAATCGTCATTGCTTATCAGTCCTTGAACAGTTTTCTGCCGGTATCGAACGCCTTGAGATTGAGTTCAGCGGTGCCATCCGGGCAAAGTTCTACAACCGCCCGTTCCCAGGACGCCGTACTTATACCGATGAGTCTTGACAATAATCCGAGCATCGCCACGTTGAAAACTTTGACGTTTTGCAAAACAGTTTTCAATTCCGCCGGGTCTATGACGTATGATCCGGGATAGTTGGCGCTGATGAAATCCGCTCCGCCCTGAGGATATTCCATAATTGTCGCGGGGAGGATGTTTTCTTTCAGGCAGAGGATTCTGCCGGTCGGGCTGAGGTATTCCAGCCAGCGTAAGGTCTCCATTTCTTCCAGGGACATCAGCACATCGGCTTCCCCTGCGGGAATAACCGCAGAATGTACTTTTGTTCCAAAGCGTACATGGCTGAACACCGAGCCGCCACGTTGACTCATGCCGTGTATTTCACTCTTTTTTACGTCATAGCCGTCATACATCGCCGCGAGGGAGAGAATATTGCTTGAGAGGACGGTGCCCTGTCCGCCGACGCCCACCATAAGAACATTGTTGATTTTGTTATCCATGATTTTCTCCCTTAAGCTCTGGCGGATTTTTTCTTTTTGCGCAGATCGATCAGGCATGGACCTTTGATTACCAGTAAAGCCAGTTCGTCGCGCGCCATAAGTTCGTTAAGTACACTTTCCACTTCGGCTTTTTTATGTGCGTCCACAATACGGATATTTTCATTTTTAAGTCCCACTGCTTCGCCCAGTTTTTGATAATCCAGAGCCCACGCAGGAGCGTGATATATAGTTTCTCCCGATAGCGGATTCGGCTGCATTCCGGTCATTGCCGTAGTGCCGTTGTCAAGGACGATGATCAGGGATTTGCGATTGTTGTACGCCGCGTTGATAAGTCCGGTTATGCCTGAATGCGCAAAAGTAGAGTCTCCGATGATGGCGACGGTTCTTCCGCCTCCCGCCATTTCCATGCCCTGAGCCAGAGTTATCCCCGCGCCCATGTCCACTAGCGTGTGCATGGCGCTGAACGGCGGCAATACGCCCAGTGAATAGCAGCCGATGTCCCCGCTGACGGTAACTCCGGCTTTACTCAACAGTTCGTAAATAGTGCGATGCGGACAGCCTTTGCATAAGCTCGGCGGGCGCGGAGGCAACTGATAAGGCAATTGCGGCATCCTTGCCGGCGGATTTTGTTCAATGTTAAAAGCCTTACGCAGTAACTGCGGGCTGTATTCGCCAGTCACAGGCAGTACATTTTTGCCTATGGTCTTGACGCCGCGAGCTCTGAGGTAGTCCTCTATAAAGGGTTCGAGCTCCTCTACAACTATGATTTTGTCAAAGTTAGCGCAGAATTCGAGCAATTCTTTTTCCGGCAACGGAAAGACCATGCCCAGTTTGAATACCGGCATATCCGGGAATACTTCTTTTACGTAGGTATAACTCGTTCCTGCGGTAACAATACCCATCTCGGCATGTTCCGACGGAAGATTCTCCACGCGATTGACGTTCAAAGAGGATATAGCCGCTTCCAGTTCGATCAGACGCTTTTCCACCACCTTGTGCCGCTCACGCGCAAACCCCGGAATCATAACATATTTTTTCACATTGCGGTCAAAGCCGGATACTTCGTATTCACTACGTTCGCCGCATTCGACCAGTGCCATTGAATGACATATCCTGGTTACAGGTCGCAACAGTACCGGCGTATCAAAGCGTTCACTTATTTCAAATGCCTTGATGGTAAAATCTTTGGCTTCCTGAGGATCGCAGGGTTCAAGCATCGGCACCTTGGCGGCGCGGGCATAATGACGGTTGTCCTGCTCGTTCTGCGAAGAATGTAAATCCGGATCATCGGCACTGACTATCACCAGTCCGCCCTTGACCCCGGTATATGCGGCGGTAAAAAGCACATCCGCAGCCACGTTCAAACCCACATGTTTCATGGTGGCAATAGCGCGGGCGCCTTCAAAACTCGCTCCCAGAGCGACTTCCAAACCAACTTTTTCGTTTACGCTCCATTCACATTTCACCCCATCGTATTTGTGGAGATTTTCAAGGATTTCCGTAGACGGAGTTCCGGGATAACCTGCTCCCGCACGGACGCCCGCTTCCCAGGCGCCGCGGGCAATGGCTTCATTGCCGGACATAAGTCTTGTGTTTTCTTTCATAAAACCCGCCTTGATAAATTTTAAAGGTTATTTTGCCTTATTACGTTTCTTGTAATCTTCGTAATCATCCAGATTGCCGGGATAATATACGACTTTGCCGTCACTGAAATCAATTATCTTGTTCGCCAGACTGCTGATGAACTCACGGTCATGACTGACGAATATCACCGGCATCTCCACTAGAGTCAATGAATAGTTTAACGCCTCAATTGATTCCAGGTCAAGATGGTTGGTAGGTTCGTCAAGTGCCAGTACATTGCCGCCCTCAAGCATCATTTTCGCAATGATCAAACGGGCTTTTTCGCCGCCGGACAACACCTTCACCGGTTTGAACACCTCGTCACCGCTGAACAACATCTTGCCCATAAATGATCTGAGTTCAGTTTCACTTAAAGTTTCCTCAACTGGAGCAAAGCGGGCGAGCCAATCCATTGCCCGGCTCTCCATATCCAGCATTTCCGATGCGTCCTGGGGGAAGTAGCTGATATTGACGGTTTCGCCGTGGATAACTTCGCCGTTACAAGGTTCAATTGCTTTGATCAGAGTCTTGAGCAAGGTGGTCTTACCAATGCCATTGGTTCCGATAATCGCCACTTTGTCAGTGTTACTGATGATCAGGTTAAGTTTTTCAAAAATCGTATGATCGTATATTTTGCTGATGTTTTCCGTCTCTATGACCTTTTCGCCCAGGCGTTGAAGCGGATTGAAGCGTATAAATGGAGACACGCGCGAACTGGGTTTTATTTCATCAAGTTCTATCTTTTCAAGTTCCTTCTGACGAGACGTAGCCTGTTTTGCCTTGGAAGCGTTGGCGCTGAAGCGATTGATAAAGTCCTTGAGCTCGGACATGCGTTTTTCTTTTTTCTTATTCTCGTGCTTGCGTGATTCAATCGCGATGGCGCTGGCGGTCATGAAATCGTCATAGTTACCAGTGAACAGACGTATTTCCTGATAATCCAAGTCAGCTATATGTGTACATACTTCATTAATGAAATAACGGTTGTGGGAAATTACTATAACGGTACCTTCGTAGCCTTGGAGAAAGGCGGACAACCAGTCGATGCTGCTCATATCAAGATGGTTGGTAGGTTCGTCCATGAGCAGGATATCGGGTTTTGCGAACAATACCTGCGCCAGCAGCACCCGAAGTTTGAATCCTCCGGCAAGGGACGACATAGGTTTGTTGAATTCCTCTTCGGCGAATCCCAGTCCGGACAGGAGTTTTGCGGCTTCGCGTTCCATGGTATAACCCCCGGCGTGCTCGTATTCCTCCTCGATGTTATTGGCGCGTTCCTCTTCCTTCTCGCTAAGTTCATCTTGTGAATAAAGATATTCGCGCTCCTGATGGATTTTCCACAGCTCTTCATGACCCATATAAACGGTATCGATTATGGTCTCGTTTTCGTACTCGTAATGGTTCTGCTTCAGGTATCCCAGACGACATCCTTTATCAATCGCGATCTCTCCGGTGGTCGCGCTCTGTTCGCCGGTCAGGATTTTCATGAAAGTGGATTTGCCCGAGCCGTTGGCTCCGATTAGACCATAACGGTTGCCGGGTCTGAATTTGACCGAAACATGTTCAAACAGTGTTTGCTGTCCGAAGCGCATTGATATATTCATTGCTGCTATCATTGTATAATATAACCTTATTTAAACTTTTGTTTATTTTTTACCTGTATGAAAATATCCGCCACGCGGTCGGACAGTTGAATACGAAACAAGTAAGATACTGCCGGACAAGCAAAAATCAATAAAATTCACGATTTTTTATGGTTCATCCCCTGAAGAAATTCGGTTTCAGTACTGCCACTTTCAGATTGGAATTAATAAAAAATCTCCAAAAACAGTGCCACGCTAAAACCACCTTGAAAACTTCTGATATGTAATTTAGATTGTATCCGGGAGGAATAAGAACAACCCAGCCTCCATACTGCGGCAGCTATAAAAATGTCTACAATGAATGCCTGTCGCCTATGGCGGGATAAAAGGATAAAAAGTACAGTGAGTGAACCAGGAAACAAAGAATCGGGAAAACAGATTGTCTCTAAAAAAAGAGTGAGTGACCACGGTGAAATCTATACCGCTTCATTGAAAGTATGATTCGCCCGATTAATTTATCCTAAACTGGTGAAAAAGATGACTAAAAAAGAAGCTATACAACTATTTGAAGACAAGCAAATGCGCACTCACTGGGATGCAGAGCAGGAGAAATGGTTTATTTCTATTGTAGATGTTGTTTCTGTACTGACGAACAGCCCGAATCCCAATAATTACTGGAAAGTGCGGAAAACATAGGCTGTCTAAAGAGGGAAGTGAGTTGGTTACAAATTGTAACCAACTGAAAATGCAATCATCCGATGGCAAATACTACAAAACGGATGTAGCGGATACCGAACAACTTTTCCGCCTTATTCAATCCATTCCATCGCCTAAAGCAGAGCCTTTTAAGCTTTGGCTTGCACAGGTTGCCAACGAGCGTCTGGATGAAATGCAGGATCCGGAATTGAGTATAGACAGAGCCCTTGAGCAATATTTAAAGCTGGGTTATTCTGAAAGCTGGATCAATCCGCGGCTTAAAAGCATAGAAATCAGGAAAGAGCTTACCGATGAATGGAAAAATCACGAACTGAAGAGGGTCAGCAATTTGCGACGCTTACGGACATAATTACAAAAGCACCAGAGAATACAAGGTATTCAAGGGTTAAAAAAAAGAGAACCTGCGGGACAACATGACTAACACCGAATTAATACTAATTCGCTTTCAAACATAGACCATCCAGTCAAAAAAAGCTAATGATTTGATTGTATCCGGGGAGTTACTGCATTCAACAAGAGCATCACATAACGAGTCCTCCAACTCATCCATGCTTGTCCAGAATCGGTTCGACGTATACTTTTCCCTGATATGCTCCCAAAGATGTTCCACCGGATTAAGTTCGGGACTATATGGAGGTTGAAAATCAATCAGCAGTGATTCCGGCAATTCGAGCTTGGAACTCTTATGCCACGGAGCTTGATCCATTATCATGAGTACAGGTTGATCAGCAGTATATTTCGCAAACTCATCCATAAATACCTGCATTGCGTCAGTATCCGAATATGGAAGAATAAGCGAGAAAACATCACCATCTTCTGGACAAACTGCACTGTAAACATAAGTATATTCCCTCACTCTTTGAAGAGGAAGTTTGGGGCGTGTTTTCTTAGGAGCCCAGCAGGAAACAGAATTTGGCCATACGTCCAAAACGGCCTTCATCCTGGAAGTATACTTTCAGTGGTACTTCTTCGGAAAGATTCAGTTTTTCTCTGGAGGAAGCCAGCAGGGACGGGAAGTTTTTTTAAAAGACTGCTGTGCTTCAGCATTCTTTTTCGGATGATGTGTGTGCGGCACTATCTTTCTCCAGTTATGACGGTGCATCAGATCGTATGCATAATCTTTGGGGAGTTCGTGACCTACTTCTTTTTCTGCTGCTTTTTTGACTGCCAAAGCTGTAATAACCTGACCTTTTGTCGCTTTTGAGGAAAGTTTTTCCAATAACTTTAACTCTTTTTTCTCTGAAAGATGAGCTTTGCGTCTGCCTCCTCTACCTGAGAGGATATACTTTTCAGCTCCATGCTTGTTATAGTACCAGGTCCATGTAACTACAGTACGATATGCTACTGCACAAGTAGAAGCAACTTGTTTCAGTGACATTTTAGGATTGGTCAACCTTAAATAGATTACCTGATAACGCCTGAACTGGTCAATGCTTTCGGCTTCCTTCATACGTTTTGACAGTTCATTTTCACTCAAATGGCTCGCTATAACAATTCCCGGTTTTCTCATCATGCACCCCTATGATTAATGATGAGAATAATATAGCATCATAATTGTTAATGTCTATGTTTGAAAGCGAATTAGTATAATCCTGAATATGCTGGCGGAAGCGTCGACCAAAGATATTTCTCTGGCAGTAGAACCAGGAAGTTTTGAAGAGAGTAAAAATGTGGCAAGACAGGGTGGGAATGTCGCAAAAGTAGCACGGGAAGAATTGGAATCAAAGACCGGGAACAAAGTAGTAAGTCCCTTGAGTGCGAGAAAAATATTGGCTACAGCAAAAGATAGAGGCAAAATCCATGAGTGAAAAAGATTTCCCCTCACCTCGACCATCTATGCTTACGAGTTGGTCGGCGTCGCCACTCATGCGGAGAGAAGAAGGAACTTTCCGAAGAGGATAAAGAGTATAAAAGTCTGAGAAAGAAAATTCAAGACAAACCCATCAAAAAGTACACTTTTGAGAATATTGCGGAATTATGATCTACCCAAATACTCCAGAAGCGCATAAGCCCCAAAAGTATCAACAATGGCGCGAGAAATTGGCAAATCCCCGCGCCATTTTGTTGTTTTACGCTTGCACATGGCGAGCTCATGGCATAATTATATGAAAACAGTGCAATCAAAGGGAAAAGCAAATTGACCTATAGTGGATTACTTTATTCCTTTAGTAGTACACCATCGGTTCACTATTTTTTTAAATTTTTAGCTATTTTATGCTTGACAAGTGCAATCCAATGGTATATAATTTTTATCAAAGCAAGTTAGATATGGAGAGATAGACAATTTTGGAAAAGCTCAGAACATATGCCAGCGCGGCTGGAGTAAGAAGCGAACTTGAAGTGATGATTTCCGCGATGCGGGTACACGGGCAGACACTCATGCCTTCCGAGCGCCAGCTTTGCGAACGGCTAAAATGCAGTCGAAAAACCCTTCGTAATGTGCTTCAACAATTCGACAAGGACGGGGTTACCAGAAAACTTGCCCGGGAACGGCTCCTTTCTTCACCCGACGCCGGAATTGGACACAGGAACATTATCCTTATCGCTCCCACAGATGAGAAAACCCACGATCCGACCATATCCCTTTTTCATCAGGAACTTTCCAGTAGGAATGACCTCACTCTTCACGTCATAGACTCCATGTCGTCCCCAGAGAAAGTGGTGCAACGCGTCTCCCAGCTCGCGGATGAAGGCGTGAATATCGCCTTTGTCGTAGCCAACAGCATAAAGCTGGCGAAGCTGGAGAAGCTCTCTGACCGCATCACCTTTTTCCGCCTCCGTGCCGATGACCTGATGCGCGACTCATCCATGCCGGCGGTTATTACCGACTATCATTATGGGGCTTATATCGGCATTCGTCATCTGCTCAACAAC
>JAFGXT010000371.1 GCA_016936495.1 Victivallales bacterium | reverse complement strand
TTTGATTTTTAGTCGAGCAGTGAAAGTTCAGCCTCGCAAACCTGCGTCCGAAGAGGGGTCAGGGACTTGCGCCAGGCAACACTAGAGAAGAGAGAAGAGAAGATCATGAGAGAGAGAATTGTATTGTTGGCGCTGACTTTTATTCAGGCAATCAGCTTGAGTTTCAGCACTCGCGGAGATGATGTGTTCAAAAGCTTTGGAAGTTTTGACGGAAAAAGTACAATTAAAGCAGCTCCAGCCAATGTCCCCAATGGAGCAAAAACTGCAAAACCTGCAAAGATGCGTCAGGCGAAACCTGTTACGCCCATTCCGGCGTGGGCAGGAGACCATGGAGCGGTGTTTAAAAGCCTTCCAACTCAGATATTACCCCACAAAAAATATCTGTTCTATCTGGTCGGCGACATTGGCGAAGGCATGACCGCACAGGAGTTCTCACGCATTAGCGAGGAACTCGTAAAACTGGGCTTTCTGGTCATCTGCAACCCGGTCAGAAACAGCGGTTACACCAAACGCTACATTGACGGCATAAGCGCCGAAGTCAAAAGTCTGCTAACGGCCGGAGTTCCTGCAAAAAATATTGTTTTACTGGGCTATTCCTGCGGTGGAATGGCCGCATTGCAAATCGCCACCGAACAGAACAATCCTGGTCTCAATTATATCATTATCGCCGGAACCCCGAAAAAAGGCGGACGAGTACGCTTCCCTCAAGATGTAAAGATCGATCCGGTGGGCATGATATGGAATATTTACGGTAAAAAAGATAGAGATTTTGGTTCACTCCGGGAATTTATGCGTTCTGAATCAATAAGTCTCCGGGCGTTGTGTCGTGAAACCCGGGTTGATAAAGGCCATGAAATCGGACGCTCCCCTGATAAAAATTGGATGAGCGTCGTCAATCAACTGGCTACTCAATAAGCTTAATTCTGCTTTTTTATCTCGCCGATGCTGAGCTTGAATTCATCTGAATTGGCTTTCAGCTCCGGCTCGTACATGGCTTCGGCTCTGGCAGGCAGGGCACTGTAACTGCCTGGAGTTTCCGCGCGCAGACGATAACTCAGGCTGTGGTTGCCGCGCGGCAGTGTCCGCAGGAAAAAGCACACTTCCCGGTCGCGGTATTCCGCGTAAGTCGGGAATGCTCCCTGGATATAACCACTTCTGACGTTGACGGCTTCTCCGCCAGCTGGCTTTGCGTCCCGCAGAATGACATACTCATAGTCGTTGGAGCTTTGGACAATGAGTTCTACTTCTATCAGATCGCCGCTGTTGAATTCCGCTGGAGAGTTAACTTTTTCGCGGATAAATCTTTCCCGTTCAACGTTCACCGCTCCCTGTTTTCCTTTTTCAACGGCAGTGGCGGTACTTTCCGTCAGACGGTAATAGTTGCGGTCGATTTTAATATCCAGTCCGGCGCGGGTGATAAACTTTTCCAGACTGAAATAAGACATATACGCGTTATAATATACCGCGCCTTTGCCGGTGCGGATCAGCTCAATATCGAGTTTGCCTGTTTTCAGATCTTTATCATAAAGGATAAGACTGGAGTCAAAGGAAAAGAGGTTGTCGCGGTTTATGCTCACAGTTTTTCTGAGTTTGCCATTGACCTTTATTTCCAGGGTCATCTCGGGCACGGTCTCACCGGATTTGATCATATACGCGCACAAGGCTTCAACGCACAGCGCGGTGTCTCTGGTGGAATTCCAGTAACTGGCGTGTTTGCGGTTATTAAGCAGGTATTTAGCCAGCATTGAGGCGTTTTTCATATCTTCTGCATTGCCGCGCAGACAAAGCAGCCGGAGATAAACTGCCATCGCCTCAATATCGTTGCCATACCAGTACCACCAGGGAGCTCCCTGCATATCCAGCCAGGCGCTTTGAGTGTTATTATTAACTTTCAGATACTGACTGATATTATCCATAAGCATTTGTAATTGCGTATTAACCTCGGCGCCGGGTTTAAGCCGGGTTAAGCCGAGGGCGAACAAAGCTTTGCCATAGACGCTGAGTTTATCGCGGTGCGTATAGAGACGCTCGCGCATGGCGGAGTTGCTTTTGCCAGCGGAGCTCAATACCTTGAATACAAACGCGTCGATATTGTCAGGATACGATTTTGAAGGACTTTTCTTTTTTGCGCCGTTATCAATAAGTTCGAGCTGATGCAACTGATATCTTTCCAGCCAGGAGACGCCGTTTTCGAGCATCGTCTGATCCACCTGTACGCCACATTCAACTGCCTTAAGCAAACCGCGGACTATCTGGGCCGTGGTATGCGGATAGGAGTCTTCGCCAAAACCGGAAAACCATCCCCAACCGCCATCGCGGTTTTGCATATCATTAAGTTTACGCAATCCGGCATTGAGCATTTTGTCTATTTCCGCCGGATCAAATACCGGATTGGCTTCGAGGCGATGCCATTGCCGAGCTCTAATACGGTCATCGCCAAGTTCACCGGAATTAAGATTTGTCCGTTTGTCGTTTATTTCCGGCAACGTTATACCGGAATCCTTGAGCGCCTTGCGGGCAATGACCGTGGGCAGAAAACGGTTAAGCGTTTGTTCGGTACATCCATAGGGATACGCCGCAAGATAAGGCAGCGCGTCAACTACCGCGGCGGCAAGCGATGGCGAATAATTCAGTTGTACTTTGCTTTCGCCAGCCTTGCGTTCGGCGGGCAGGTCGAAACTTAATCCAGTGCTCGTGCCGTCGGGCGCGTCAATCGCGATACTGCCGCATTGCGTTATCTGCTTGGCTATGCCATGAACGATTACCGGGATATTGAGCAGCATGGCGTCAGAGGAGCCTTCACCATCGGCAACCGCTTTCATCGTAACTTTTGCCTGACCTTCCCTGACGGCCTTGACCTGCCAGTCTACTCTGACTTCGCCTCCGGCTTCTATGCGGATACGGCGTAGCGCGTCCTGCGGATTTTCCAACACGATAGAATCGCCTTCGATGGAAATTTGCGCAAACGTATCCTTGCCCTCTTTGTGATAATTGTGGATGTTGGCGGAAAATATCGCCGTATCGCCTTCGACTAGAAAACGCGGAGTTTGCATTCTGAGCAGAAAATCCTTGCCGGTTATAAATTCGGTTTCGCCCTGTCCCACTCTGATTTTATCATCCATAGCCCAGACCTTCACTTTCCAGGTACTGAGGTTTTCCGGCACTTTAAAATCTATTTTGACCACGCCATTTTCATCGGGCACAAGTTTTGCTGCCCAGAACGCGGAATCGGCAAAATCCTGTCTGATGCTCACCGCATCAAGCGCAGGAGCTTCACCAGCCGTGTCGGCGGAAAATGAGTCCATGCTTTCTTTGCTTTTGGCTACAGCCCGCGGTGCTCCCGCCGCCAGCATCATCGGCGCAGCGACTACACCATCCATGGTTGATTCATTTTCGACAAAAACACTCATGAAATCAAAGCATCCGAGTTGACTGAGCCCGGACATGTCCGGCGGGATGATATTCCCTGATTGCATAATATTACTGAAGAAGTTCGCATTATAGAATCTCTGCCAGCCCCAGAAAAACTTACGAATGTCCGGATTAGCCGCCGGAGCGATATATTCCAGAGCTTTGTCGTAGACCGATATCACGACCTGACCGGAAAGAGCTTTTCCGGCAAGATCACTTAATTTTATGCTCAATTCCTGTTTGCCTCCAGGGGAGACTTTGGGCGAAAGCGCGAGGGCTTGGACATTTATGACCTTGTTTTCCGGCGGAACAATTATTTTCATTTGCCGATCAAATAGTCTGCCGTTGTTGACGGTATAGGCGCGGATAAAAAAGTTCGGCATTTCCTTGCGGCTTACTTTTATTTCTTTGATATAGCTGCGCTGTCCATTCATACTGATTATTTCGGGAATGGTGGTGACTCCTGGACTTTGGAATAGCATCACGGTGGCGTCAGGGCGCTTGGTATTGATAAGCAGTTTGACCGTATCTCCTGGAGAATAGGAATGTTTGTCGGTACTCAATTCTATATCATCAAACTGGTAACCGGTTTCAAGTTTATTATTGCCTGCCACTCTGATGAGGCAATGGTTGGCGACAGTATTTCCGGCGTTATCGGTCATGGTGCATACCAGTTTGTATACGCCTTGCTCCGGCACTTTGAACTTGAGCGTATTGTCCTGTTCCAGCGTGAAATCTTCGAGAGCTTTTTTAATGGATTTGCCATCTTTGCCTATTTCCAGTCTGGACAGTTTGGCGGAGCCGGCGGTTTTAACGGTTTTACCGTCCGGAGTCAGAGTCCTGACCTGAATGCGCACGAGGTCTCCGGCATTGTAAAAGCCGCGTGTCGGCCAGATGAAGACATTAAAAGGTTTGGCGGGAAGCATGATTTTTGAGCTGGCATTGATCTGCCGCCGGGAGGCGTCGGTAACTTTCGCCTCAATGATGTATTCCGAATCTGTTTCTCCGTAAAGTTGTTTGACTGGCATGGTATCGATCAGTATCTGAGCTTTGCCGTTTGCGTCAAGTTCAAGCTGACCAAAGCCTACGACTTCCTCCGGAGAATATACGGGAAAACCGGGCATGATCGAGGAACTCCGAAGGGTAAGGTAATTCCAGTTGTTGTTCCACCAGTAACCCTGACCGTAAAGCCAGTCCCAGGGGGCGGGCGGATAGAATATTTTG
>JAFGXT010000370.1 GCA_016936495.1 Victivallales bacterium | reverse complement strand
TTTGATTTTTAGTCGAGCAGTGAAAGTTCAGCCTCGCAAACCTGCGTCCGAAGAGGGGTCAGGGACTTGCGCCCAGCAGCACTAGGGGAATTGTCGCCGGGAAATCATTTGTGGTTGCTCTATGCTAAACTGGAAAAAGTATCAGGTGAAAAATAATGAGCAGTTTACGTTTAAAATTCAGTATGGGAATTTTGTTGATTGCATTATTCTGCATAAGACCCGAACTTTTAGGAAACGTAAAGGTTGCGTTTGATTCATCCAGGGATATGGATGGCTGGCAGTCTGTACAGGTTAAAACCTTGATTTCCACGGAGCTTAGTTTGAAGGTGGAAGACGATGATGGAGGTGTAATCAACGCACGCGTATTCCGACGTTTTTATCTGCCGGAGTTATCGGGAAAGCGTATATTTATATCAGTCCAAGCCAAGGCACGGGATATCGCCATAAAGACAAGAGATGCCCGGGTAATGTTTGATGCATTCTGTAAGAAAGACGGTATTGGCGTAACTACAAGTTGCCGGAGTTTTCCTTCTGGAGCTTTTTCATGGAGAATAGGAAGCATTGTTGTTGATGTACCGGCCGATGGTTTTGTTGAAATAACTCTTGGTTTGCGTGGCGCGACGGGTACGGTATGTTTCAAAAATCTGGAAATTCGTAACAGTGATGTTATCATTGATCTCAGCCGGGTCGCAAACATGGGTTTCGGTGATGATGTCGCCGGGGATGGCAAAGGGGGGTGGTCGGATCAGGGGATGACTAATGACGCCTCCGCATTTGATTACCGGGTAAAAGAGTTTCTCGGAGTTCCATTTCAGATCATTGATCCGGAAGGAAACCAGGGAAACGCGGTGATAAGTTTCAATTCATCTTTAAAATTTCCTCAAGGTCCGCGTCATGTTTCCGTTGACGTGGGAGAAGGCGGGCGGTTTCTGTACTTATTGCATAGCGCGGCCTGGGGCGATAAAGCATGGAAAGGAAAAATCCGTCTTTCAGGAGAAAACGGACGCGAGCAGTTTGTCCCGGTACAATACGGACAGGAGCTGCGGGATCACTGGAATCCGCATAACGCGCCCAACGGCAAAGTCGCCGCACGCTGGCAGAATCAGGGAGGTTCTTTGACTGGCATATATTTATCTAAATTTGTGATTGATGAGTCTTTGGGCAAAATAGAACGCATCAGTTTTACAACAGAAAGCAACAAGCTGGTATGGATGGTGGTTGCCGCGACCTTGTCATGGAATGACTACAAATTGCCTGGAGAACGCAAAGAACCATATGTGATGAAAGAAAATGGCAAGTGGAAGGCTCTAAAGCGCACTCCTACGCCGCAGGTTGTTCCTGGTTCTGCATTAGATTTAAGCTTTCTGAATTCCGGCGTAATTGATAGAGTCATTGTAAACGACAAGGGGCGTTTGGCATTGTCCGGGAATCCTGATACGCCGGTACGTTTTTTCTGTACCAGCACGGTTACGCTGGAGCCACATCGTTTAAACCCTGCTTATTTGAACCGAAATGATTTTAATTATAAACAGGCGGTTGACGAATTGGTTACAGAAATACGTCGTGCCGGATGCAATATGTATAAATTATGTCTTCCGTATTCGATGTTAAAGGTGGAGAACGGCAAGGCGATAATTGATCCGGAAATTATGGATTTTATTGATTATCTGATTTACAGCTGTAAACGTAACGGCGTCTACATCATGTTAAACGCGGCGTTGAATAACTGCCCCTTTTCCGGCGTAAATCCCTGGATGCGGCAAGGAATTGAGCTCGGAGCCAGGCAATTTTCCATGTTCAACATGCTTTTTGATGATTCAGAGCGGGAAAAATGGCGGATTGGCACGCACGCGTTTCTTACTCGAGTTAATCCATATACCGGACTTCCTCCCGCATCGGATCCGGTAATGGCAATCATAACATGTTATAATGAGCAGGAATTTGCCTTTATCAAAGGTGGACCAGGTCAGAAAAAATATTCATGGGACAAAGGGTTGAATGAATGGCGTATTTTTACCGGAGATTCCAACGCTCCAATGTTCTCTGCTCAGGACTGGATGCAACATGATGAGAAAAGTCGCTGTATAAATGATTTTATAACTATGAAATGGCGCGAGATGTATAAATGGTATAAAAAGCAACTTTCGCAAATGGGGTATGAAGGAATAACCACGCTTTGGGATATGACAAAATCAATGCATTACAATAATCTTCGTACTGAATTGGATTTGGTTACCATGCACAGCTATCATAATCTTGCCGTCGGAGCGGGCAGCTCCGTCAGGCATAATCAAAGTAGCGATCTTGCGGCTGGGGCTGCTCAAGCGCGGTTTATTGCTTCAACACGAATAGCCGGTATACCTTTCTTTCTTAATGAATATGGGACTATATTTTGTAACAAGCATCGTTATGAGGAGAGCTTTTCCTTTGCCGCTTTTGCCGCTCTTCAGGGCTATGACGGGATTATGCGGCATAATCATACTGTAAACAGCTTTAACGGAGATCGGATACATTCGTTTGCCGCGTACTGGGATCCCATAGCCCGTTCTCAGCAGACTACCGCGGCATTGATTTTCGGACGAGGAGATGTCAGGGAAGCTCCGCGTGGCGTAAGAATGGTGTTTTCTGAAGAAGGAATATCCCGGCGGTACAGTTACCATTCCGCTATGGTTGGAGAACAGACCAAGCTGGCGTTGCTGATGAAATATGGTCTGGAAAAGGAATCTGTAAATAAAGCGTCGTCTTCGGATGACTTGCGCATTCCGCTTATGGCTGGAGCTAAAGTGATTAACCGGGAGTGGGAGTCAACCGTGAAGGAGCAGGCGGGGCAAATCTTTGACTTTTACGGTTCTCTGGCTTTATTTAAGCGTGCTGGCATATTACCTGAGGACAATCGTACTGACAGACGTCATATAGCGGAATCTTCCACGGGAGAGCTGTATCTGGATTCATCCCGCTCATATATGACCATTGACACTCCACGTTTTCAGGGGATAGCGTCTCTGGCGGGAGCCCGTGCCGACTTGCAGAACTGTAATATTGAAGTATCCGTGGATTCTTCGCTTTGCATAGCCTCAATAGATGGGGATAGCTGTATAGAAGATTCCAGCCGACTTTTACTTGTATTTGCCACCAATGCCTTGAATAGCGGCATGATTTTCGAGGATGAATCGATGAGGCACAGCAAAGGGTGGGGAACTAACCCGACATTGGTCAAAGTCGGTCATTTCAGACTGACCCTGCACAATTCCAATGCTGATAAATTACGCGTGTGGCCGCTTGAAATGAACGGTGTCCGTCGCGCCGAGCTTAAATCGGTGCAACGGTCGGCAGAGACTCTCATTGTAGATGTAGATACTTCCAAGCTGCCGGATGGACCGGCGTTATATTTTGAGATTGCGGTGCACTGAGCTTTAAAACAAATTTAATATAAGGAGCTGATTATGTCAAATCGACAACAAGACTTCACATTGGTGGAAATGCTGGTAGTGATAAGTATTATCGCCATATTGGCAGGCATGCTGTTGCCCGCGCTGGGCAAGGCAAGGAATAAAGCGCGTCAAATATCCTGTACTTCAAATATCAAACAGGTATTGATGGGCATGGAATTTTACGGTAATGATTACAATGGAGCTCTGCCGTATTGCTATGATCCATTGAACGGTTCACAGGCATGGAATTATGTGGTTTATCCTTATATTTATCATGATTTGCAGGCGGCTTCAAGCGATAATGAGTTTATGCAAAAGAATAAGTTGTTATGTCCTGCAATGAATACTTCGCTTATTACTCAAATGGGCGGGAATGCAAAAAAATTATTCACCTGTTATGGAATCAATCCGGTCGCCGGAGGAATAAAATATTGGTTTTCAGGGACTTTTATTGATGGCAGGAAGGTTGTAAGGGCGCTGCGTTCAAAAATAAAAAGCCCGAGTAATGTTTTCCTGATTTGTGAAAAGGAACCTGGCATGACCAATGGAGCTTATGCTGCGTTTAATAGTGCTTTTTCAAATTTTCTGAGTGATAATGACGGCAATGCCCTGACCGCAGGAGTTTACAGCCGTCGATTGTCCGGTCGGCATGCTCGGGGTTGTAATTTTGGTTTTATTGACGGTCATGTGGAATATTTGAAAGCTCAGGATATTCCGAAGACCTCGTATGAGTTTCGCGGGCGGGATCTGGAAAGACAGTGCTTTGGTACTGACCCATACAACATATCCAGTGTTTTATAAAATAGAAAAATCAGGAAGGAGCCATAAGTATGTTATTAATAAGATTGATATGTGTTATTAGTGTTGTTTTCGTCTCATTAAAATCTATTGGGGAAGAGACGGAAACAAAAGATCCATTTACACGGTTTAAAGATATTCCAGAAGACCTGCTGATGCCAAAACATGCCGAGATAAAGATTGACGAGTATGGTAATTATACTGTAAACGGTCTGCCGCGCCATCTTTTCGGAGTGTTCATGTCATATAACAATATGGAGATAAACATAGTTCCAACAGCCGGATATCCGCCATGCCTGAAATGGCTCTATGAAGATGTACTTACTTACGAATACGCGCAGCGACTTGGATTTGACAGCATTACCGTTCTTGGTTTTCCTTCCTGGCAGAAAAAGATCGACGCTAATATCAACATGAAGCTTGATACACCCGGAAACCGCGCAATGGCAAAGCGGATGCTGGAGAACGGATTACCGTTGAAAGTAGATTATACCGCCGCGACCTGGGCTCACGGAAGTCTGCCCGGAAATGAGTCCTTAAGGAGTCGTTTTCCTGAGGATGCTTTTAACATAAACTGGAAAGGAGAGAACAATAATCATTGGGTTCCTTACAATATATTCCATCCGGCTGCCAGAGAACTGTACCGGATTATCTGGGAAAGCGGAATTGAAGAGCTCAGTAGTCTCTCAAATAATCAGATTCTGTCATTTGAGTTGTTCAATGAGCCTGCATATAATGAGCCGAGTGAGTATAACAAACGTCTGTTCGCCGCTTATCTTAAGGAGAAGTTTGGGAATGTCGGCGGGATGAACCGTGTGTTCCGCCACAAATTCGCTGATTTTGCGGAAGCCGCGTCGTTGGAGAAGTTGGGAGTATGCGCGCCTCTTGCGGTTGCGTGGGGACGTTTCCAGGAAAAGGGATTTGCGGATCTAAACCGTTTCGGCAGAGAGGTTATACGTAAGAAACTTCCAGAAGCGCGAAGCTGTTGCCAATTACTCGGAGGAAATTATTATCGTGTTCTACCTAATTCCAATGTGAATATTTTTGAGATCAACCGGTATATGGACGCCGTCGCCACGCCGACTTCAGGCGGTTTGACTTTGAAAACCAGATTTGAATCAGCTCCGGAGTGGACACTTGATGCACCCGCGAATTTGTCAGCCATAGGTGAAGGAATACTCATGCGCCATTTACTGCGGGCGATAGCCGACGGCAAACCGATCCATAATCCCGAAGCGTATAGCGGTAATACTTTTGACGAAAATCATAATATTCTTTGGATTGATATGCTTAGAGGTAGTGGTGCGACCTATTTTTTTTCATGGTGCAGGCGGACGCCTGAATGGATTCCCGCCCGTTCCGAAGAGGGGGGACGCAAACATGCCGAACGTTTCAGTTATGTCATGACCAATCCCTATGCGAAAAGTCCGGAAGCATTAGCTGGAATAGCTGCCGCGAAGAAGGAGATTTTCCGCTTCCGGGAGTTTTTTACGTCCCGCCAACGTTTTGCGTCTGTCCCCCGCGAGGTGGCGCTGATGCTTTCGTATCCTACGGAACGTTATGGAGTTCCCACCGGCTATGTGAAAAAGAACGAGATTACCGCATATGCCGCCGCATTGGAATTTTCACATTATCCTATGGACGCATTTTTTGAAGAGCAGTTGCAGGAGGAGCGCGCGTCAAGATACAAGGCTGTGATTGCCGTCGGAGTACGGAATACCTACCCTGGATCGTTGAAGAAACTTGAAGATTATGTAGAAAACGGAGGAATACTTATCTGCGCCCGGGACTTGATGCCACTTGACGAGTATGGCAATCCTGTATTGTCGGAACTCTTTTCGGGAATAACATGGAATGATGCAAGTCAACCAGTGTTTAAAGAAATTATTATGAAGGGATTGAAACGTCCGGAATCCCTGCTTGGCAGGATCATGGGGCGGAACGACAGGGAGATGTCAGGAGACTCCAGCTGGGATGTTCTCGGGATGCTGGGGGGAAGTCCGGCAATCTTGCGCCGTCGTTTAGGAAAGGGGTATGTTTATCTGATCGCACCGATGATGCAGGATTATTGTATCGCTGCGGTTCTAGGAGCAATATTGGAGGAACACAATATTTTTCCCGCACTTGATATGCGACGGGTTCCACAAGGTGATCTTGCACCGAATATCGAGGTTCATTTATCCAGAAAAAATAATCTTGAGCTTGCTTTCCTTTTAAACCTTGATTCTTATCCCAAACTGATCGAGGTGAAATTGCCGGAGGGGATGGCGCTTGCTGCTGATCTGTTAAACAACCGGATATTACCTCTGAAAAACGGTAAAGCTATGTTTGTTTTACCCGCTAATCATCGCTTTGTTCTTGGTTTTGGAGAAAAAACAGCAATGGAACAGCGTTTTGGACTGCTTGAGCCTTGTTCTGAAGCGGAAGTTAATAACAACTTTGAAGCTCTGATGCTTAAACATCAGGAAGTTATGAAAGCAAAACGCATGGCAGGCTTTTCTTTTGATTTGGATGCTTCGGCTGTTGTTCCGCTTGATCTCCGTAATTTTGCCAACCGGGGATTTGTGGATGACCGTCCCGGTGATGGAACGGGGGGATGGACTGACCAGGGACGGGAGAGTTCGCTTCATGGCGTCCCATGGGGATTGCACTCCTTTGCCGGAGTCCCATGTGATCTTATCCGTTTTGATGAAAATCATAATAAAACTTGTATCGTTCTGGCGTCCACCTCAATAAAAGGAGAGCTTCCAAGTGAAGTTACGGGAATCCCGGTGAACATGATGATTCAAAAGATTTACTTTTTCCACACTGCGGCATGGAATCGGAAAAAAGGTGATCTTGTGATGAGTTACCGCGTCAATTATGCGGATGGAAGCATACAAATCATTCCAGTACGCGACAGAATTGAAATCGGAAACTGGTGGAATGTCAAAGATCACAGTACTGAGGCTGAAGTGGCATGGCATAATAGCGATAATCGCGGTTTTTATGTGATGGAATGGAAAAATCCTGATACTTCAAAAGAAGTGTCGTCCATTGACGTACTCTCCGCCTCCGGAGCCGTTGTACCTGTTGTCATAGGTATTTCAGTGGAACAATTTATGCCGGGTAACGGTATATACCGGTTTCAGCCATTCCGCCTTCATGGATGGGGAGGATGCAAGGTTGAAAAATATGGAGATAATTCATTTATCGTCAAAGTGGATAATAATACAAAAGATTGGTCCGGTATGCGTGTCAATACCGAAGAACAGTTGATATTGAACCCTGGAATATTGAAAACGGGGGTATTGAAATTTACATTGACGGGGGGCTGTGATCAATTCGGAAATCATCATGACGGATTGTCGCAAAATATCAAACTTCAACTTCTTTCCAGAGCACTGGAAAAGACAAATTCAATTATATTGCAACGCGGCAAGGGGGAACGTCAGGTGTCAATACCATTGAGAGAGTTTTTTGCAAATAATAAAAAGCACGTCAAAGATATATCTTTAGTGATGTTTCAGTTTATCTCCGCAGCTCAAGCGGGTTTTGAAGTGAAAAATCTGAGAATTGAATATGCGGAGGCTGAAAATGTCAAGAATTGACGATGCCCTGGATGACCTGATGTTGTCGGGAGACTTAAAGGAATGGCGCTCGTCCCTGAATATAGAACGCCCGGTAGAAGGTGTTGCGTTGGTTGCGGTTGAATTGACAAGTGCGTGTCCTGCTGTATTACCTGAATTCTCTTTAAAATGGCACATACCTCATTGCAACCTGAGACATCGCTGGTATCCGTCTTTGAAACCTGATCTTTCTTTGCCTCCGGACTGGGATGGGGAAGTGTCGTTTGAAATGACTGATTTTATGCCATTGCTCAGCCTGTATGATGGCTGTGGATTGAATCGTTTGACTTTTGCGTTTTCAGATGCTGGACGCGAGGTGAGGATAAGAGCGGGCGTGGTCGAGGAAAGCGCCGAAATTGATTGTTCAGTTACTCCATGTTGCGCTTCTTTGCAAAAGAAAACCAGTTATTATGCCGTGCTGCGTTTGGATTTTCGTCCGTTTCTATATTCGGCAACGGTTTCCGAGGCCGCCGCATGGATGGACGAAGCCTATGGCATGAGACGTCCAGTCTCTCAGACGGCATATTTACCGGTGTATTCTACATGGTATGCTTATCATCAGAATATTAATGCAGCCATACTTGAGGAAGAGTGTGCCGTGGCTCGTGAATACGGGATGTCAACGCTGATTGTCGATGACGGTTGGCAGACCGACGACAACCGGCGCGGGTATGCCTTCTGCGGGGATTGGGAAGTGTCAATGCGTCGTCTCCAGGACTTGCGCGCTCATGTTGAACATATTCACGCGAGGGGAATGAAATTTTTATTATGGTATGGTCTGCCTCTGGAAGGAGTCAACAGCAATGCATTTAAACGCTTTGAAGGAAAATTTCTATATTCCCGCGACCATGGCGACAGTTGGATTCTTGACCCGCGCTTTCCTGATGTGCGCGAATATCTCGCCAGTTTGCTGGAACAAGTAGTTCTTGACTGGAACATAGATGGTTTTAAACTTGATTTTATTGACTCGTTTACGTTATCATCTGATTATCAGGATTCCTGTAAAACGTCCGGCTGCCGCGATTATGATGCAATAGCTCCGGCGGTGGACGCGTTGTTGAAAGAAATCGGTGCGCGTTGCCGTTCGCTTAACCCAGGTTTGCTGATTGAACTTCGACAGAAATACGTCGGCGCCGCTGTCCGGCGCCATGGCGATATTCTCAGAGCCGCAGATTGTCCCGGAGATGTATTATCCAACCGGATAAGGACTCTTGAACTGCGCCTTTGCTGCCCCGGCGTTATATTTTGAGATTGACACCGATTAAAAAATGAGTTTTTTATGAAAAATGTAAAATTAAATATCCTTTGCAAAGGATATGAATATAAAATCAACACTAAAAATATTGCGGAAAATATTCAAATTCTTTCTTTTGAATTTATACGGAGCTCTTCTCCTGGAAATATTAAAATTGAATGGACTATTCCTTCATACAATATTTTTTTTCGTTGGGTTCCATCGCTTGAAAGCAATAAATCTATTCCTCCTGACTGGAGTAGCTCGGTAAATTATTCGTTCACCGACTTTATGCCTCTTTGTTCGTTTATCGGAACTGAAAATAATAATATTTTTACTTTTGCCTGCAATGAAATTATATTACCGGTAAAACTCAAGTCCGGAATAGTTGAAGAAGAGTGTTCCATTCGTTGCTCTTTATCAATTGATTTAAAAAACTTTCAACATGACTCGTATAATTGTGAAATTTATTTCGACTCAAGTCAAAATATTTATGCCGAAGTAATTAGGCGTACAGCGCTTTATTTATCAAAAACTAATGCAAATCAGAAAATAAAATCAGAATCTTTTGATTTTGTCTATTCAACCTGGTACTCTTTTCACCAGAATATTAACAGAAAAAAACTCGAAAATAGCGCCTTAAAGTTTCCAGAGTATAAACTTCGTACTATGATTGTTGATGATGGGTGGCAAACATCTGATAACAAGCGTGGATATGCATTTTGTGGTGATTGGCTGCCGGAAAAGTCAAAGTTTCCTGATTTTTCTGAACATATAATGAGTATTCGCGAGCAAGGAATAAACTACTTGTTATGGTTTGCTCCGCCTCTTGTTGGAATTAATTCTTCAGCTTATAAAAAGTTTAAAGATATGATTCTTTATGAACAAAAAAAAGGAACCGTTTTTGTTCTTGATCCTAGATTTCCGGAAGTGCGTAAATATCTTATTGATAAACTTCATGTTGCGATGAATAAATGGGGAGTTTCTGGTTTTAAACTTGATTTTATAGATTCTTTTGCAACTCCAGTTAACTGGCAGGATTATCCAGATAATCGTCGGGACTTTGACTGTGTATTTACAGCTGTACAAGTGTTGCTTAAACAAATTCGTTCGACATTCCCTGAAGCAATTATCGAGTTTCGGCAAAAATACATAGCACCTATACTGCTTGGATATGGAGATATAATCCGTGCGGCAGACTGTCCTGGGGACATACTGTCAAACCGCATACGAACTATCGAATTACGTTTGTGTTGTCCTAATTGCGCAGTACATTCGGACATGCTAAAATGGCATTTTGATCTTAGCACCGAGTCTGCAGCATTGCAACTGTTAAATGTGTTTTTTGCTGTTCCGCAAATTTCTGTTGACTTAACGAAATTGCCTGAAGCGCATCAAAAGATGCTGAGTTTCTATTTGACTTTTATAGATAATCATTCCGAAACATTGTTTTGGGGGAAGTTATTACCTCTGCATCCTGAATTAAATTACCCACAGGTTATTGCTCGCGGAGAGGGTGAAATAATTAGCGTAATATATCAAACAGCACAGATTGTACAGCAGCGGCCCGGTATTGAAAATTTTATACTTAATGCTTGCGATTGCAATGGGATATATGTTGAATTTATGGATAAGGGAGAAGCTGATATTTTTGATTGTTACGGAAATTTACATGAAAAAATTTCTATTGTTCCTGGTATACAACGTGTTGCAATTCCTATTGCCGGAATACTGCACTTTGAATCTAAATAAAATGTGATACTGTATATAGAAAATAGAGAAACATTATGCCTGAAAAATTTAAAACTGTAAGAAAAGGCCTGGAGCAGCAATATCAGGATATAAAATTTATCCATGATTCTAGCTGGTCCAAAATTGAGCTTGAAAAAGCAATTGCAGAACATCGTTCGAAAAATCCTGATGAAGCTTACATAATAAGTAAAGCATGGATATTTAAACTGCTTTGCGAAAAAGCCCGTATTGCTATTGATGAAGGTGATTATTTTGTTGATAAGCTGGAACATCATAATCTAATGATAATACTGAAAAACCAGCGTATAAGAGATAAATCTATTATTGAATTTAAAGACAGCCCTGCGTCAGAACCGGGAGTTTTTGGAACAGTAGTAGATACCAGCCATACTTGCCCTGACTGGAAAAATCTCTTGAAATATGGTTTTGTTGGTTTACGTGATCGTGCCATGTCAAAAACAGGAGAACTTGCTAAGGCGGTAAGCATGGTTTATGATGGAGTTATCGCCTTAATCAAGCGTTATAACGAAATATCTCCAAGGCAGGTGCTGATTAATTTATCAGAAGGTCCACCGCAAACTTTTCACGAAGCTTTGCAAGTAGCTTACTTATATAATGAGCTACAGGAAATGGAAGGTGAAGAAATTCGTTCAATGGGACGTTTTGACCTGCTTTATAATGATTTGTATCTTGCGGATTTAAAGGCGGGACGTTTGACCCGAGATCAGGCTAAAGAGTTGTTGAAATACTTTTTTATAAAGTTTTATGCTAAAACTCTAGGCAAACGCTTTGGTAAACCATTTCTCTTTGGCCATGATGTCAATGAATTATCCTATCTTGCTTTTGAAGTATTTCAGGAAATGCATATTGTTGACCCTAAATTTCATGTTCGGCTTTCTGAAAATACAGATAAAAAGTTTTTAACACAAGTTGTTGAATGCATAAAATCCGGTTGTACAAGTATCGTTATAGTTAATAATGACAAACAAATAGACATGCTTTGCGAAAATGGAAAAACTCGCGAAGACGCTGAAGATTATATCCTTATTGGCTGTTATGAACCAGCTGTTGCCGGTAAAGAGATGAATTGGTCTGGCGGCGCGTTTATGAACCTTGCAAAGGCTGTTGAATTGGTACTGGACGCAGATAATTATGATTCATTTGATGAATTGATGGATGCATATATCAAAGAACTTGACGTGATTTTTACAAAACTTGCGGATAGATCCAGAAGACAGGAACTTTTATGGCCTGAAGTCAATCCCGCACCCTTGCTTTCCGGGACGATGGATTCATGTATGGAACAAGGACTTGATGTTTCTCAGGGGGGAGCTGAGTACAATACAAGCGGCTGTATTTGTGCCGGCATCGCTAACGCTGTTGACTCTCTTATGGCAATAAAACAGTTAGTTTTTGAGGATAAAACCTGCTCTATAGATGAACTTAAAATTGCTTTGGAAGCTAACTGGGAAGGATATGAAGAGTTACGCCTTACCGCAATAAAACGTGTTCCCAAATGGGGCAATAATGATTCCCGTGTTGATAGTATTGCTCTTAGAATAACTGACTTTCTTGGTGAAAGAATAAATAACGAACCTAACGCACGAGGAGGTGTTTTTCAAGCGGCACTTTACGCTATTTCTGTTACTGCACAAACGTTTGGAGCGGATACCGGAGCCTTGCCGGATGGACGTTTAGCAGGGACATCTTTAACTATGAATACTGGTGCTAGTCCAGGATTGGATAAAAATGGTTTGACTTCTTTAATCAACTCTGTAACCAAAATAGACCTTGCTCAATTTCCGAGCGGAACAGTACTTGACATAATGCTGCACCCTAGTGCAGTCGCAGGACAAGAAGGCACGGATGCTATTATTTCAATAATCCGTTCTCTCTTTGCTAAAGGTGGCATGGCAATCCAATTCAATATTTTTGATGCTGATATTTTACGTGATGCACAAAAAAATCCAGAAAATTATGCTAGTTTGCAAGTCAGGGTTTGCGGTTGGAATGTGCGTTTCAATGATTTGTCAATCGAAGAACAGAATATTTTTGTAGCTAAAGCAGAGATGGTATAATGACAGGATTTTATCTTAATATAAAACGCTTCGCGGTTCATGACGGACCGGGCATCCGTACTACAATTTTTTTGAAAGGCTGTCCTCTCAAGTGCAAGTGGTGTCACAATCCGGAAAGCATTTCTCCTAAAGCGGAAGTCGGATTTCTAAACCATAAATGTATTGCTTGTGGAAAATGTGTAGAATTATGTCCTAACACCGCACATAATTTTTTAAATGGAAAACATTTATTTGACCGTTCAAAATGTACTCAATGCGGTAAATGTGTTGAAGTATGCCTACCGGAAGCATTAGAATATTATGGATACAAAATTTCTGTTGACAAAGCAGTTGATTTAATACTTGAAGACAAGATATTTTATGATAATTCAGGTGGTGGTGCGACTTTTTCTGGCGGAGAACCATTGCTCCAAGCTGAATTCTGCGCCGAAGTATTTAAAGCTTTGCGTGCAGAGAAGATTCATTGTGTTATCGATACTTCAGGTGCTGTAAAATGGAAGAATTTTGAAACAGTCTTACCATATACTAATATGTTTCTATATGACTTAAAACATGTTGATGAAAAACGTCATTTACAGCATGTCGGCGGCTCAAATCGGTTAATATTGGAAAACCTTGAACGACTTTCAAAGTGCAATATCCCAATAGAAATTCGCATACCAGTTATTCCAGGATTTAATATGGATATTGAAAGCATTAATGCAATTGGAGAAACGCTGAGTCAATTATCAAATATTACAACTGTTCAATTATTAACGTACCATGATTTTGGCAGATCAAAATTTGAAGCTCTCGGCAAGCCGAATACTATGCCTAAAGTTAAAGCGCCATTGGTTGAACAAATGAGTGACCTTGCAGATAAATTGGAAAAATTTACCCTGAAAATAAAATACTAATATTTCTCATGAAAAATTATTACTATCTTGGATCTGTAAAAAAACGTAGAAATCTTGAATGAAAACTAGAGATATACTATATTAATAATGATCACTGCGGAAGTAAATTCATTAAAGGTTAGTTTGCGACAAAACCACTTGACCCGCTTTTCTATTGATTTTCGGTTTCTCATGTGTAAGCGTCCAGCCAGGGGCATGGAGATTTCGATAGTCAAACCATATATCAGTGAAGTTGACAAGACGGCTGAAAAATTATTCATTCCAGGCAAAAATGAGTAGCGCCGGATCACTTCGGCGCGGAGTCGCAAACTGCCCCGCAGTTCCCGGCTCTAAAAAAGCCTTATGAATTTATTTTAATTTTTGTTTGGCTTCCTGGACGATTTCGGTGAGGGGGATTCCTTTTTTGCCTTGGCAAGCGGCTTCCAATAGCTCCAGAGCGAGTTCCCGGACTTCGGCGGCTGAAGCTTTGTGTAAAGCTCCAAGTATTTTGGCGGTGGCTATGTGTTCTTCTTGCATCGCGATTGTGATTTTCTCCCGGGTAACTTTGCCCGGTTTTCTGCTCGCCGGAGATTTGACTTTGCCAGTGTCCATGGATTCGTTTCATTGATTTTCTTTTTGTAATCCTGCAAGGATGCTTGATGTCTTTTTCATAATTTTATTTTCCTGTAGCTGATGGTTTTATGTTAATGCCGCAAATATGGCTTTGTCC
>JAFGXT010000369.1 GCA_016936495.1 Victivallales bacterium | reverse complement strand
TAACGCTTCCGGAACAATGCAGAGTAATCCATCAGGAACTCTCGCAGAGTATTATATGCTTGCACAGACAAACAGCGGGGGCGGAGGCGCCAACATTAACTCGAAGCCGACAATGCATTTCCGCCATGCGTCAACCACACTCAACGCGGCCTGGATGGATGGCCATGTCAGTGGAGAAAAAATGGAGTTCACCGCCAGCGGCGCAAAATCCGGGTTTGCAGATTATAAACTCGGATATTTCGGTCCCAAAACCAACAATCAGATTTTTAAACCAAATGACAATTCAAGCGGCAAAATCATACAGTAACATAATGCATTAAAGAGGGAGATAACGCAATGAAGAAAATCATATTACTTATTCTGCTCGCGACTGGTACGGTTGCCCATTGTATGTATCTGATGCACAAAAAAAACGAAAACATAGAGAAGGTGAAAAATTGTTCAAGAATGGAGGATTTCTATGTAAAAGCCTCAAAAGATGAAGAGAAATATGTGCACAAGCTGATTGCCGACATCTGCTGCAAAGCAAAAGATCATGGAACCTTGAAAGCTCTTTGCGGATGCAGCATAAACAATAAAAACAAACTCATTGAACTAGGCGAAAAACTTGATGACGCAGGTAATATTTCAAAACTGAAAATCATCGCAGTATGGAGAAACGAGCTGAATAAAAACAAACGAGCCTGGATCGCGGAATGTGACACATCCATAAGAGGGAAAAGAATATACCTATGCTTTATTCCTGATAAAAAAGGTAATACTCTGCTTCTGGATGATATAAATTGAATAGCAGGAGGCAAAAACACTATGCCCTACAATATAAGAAAATTAGTCGCAGGAGCGTTAGGAGCCATCATGCTCCTGTTCGGTGGAGCTCTTTGGGCGGAAAACAAACCGGTCAAGAGTATATTTGGCGGCTCGCAACCGATGGAATGGCTGATTCGTGCGGTAGCGCCTGAATCACTTTGCGCGTTAAACTTCGACTTGGATAAAAAGGTCAGTTGTTTTTTTCGTGAAAAAGAATTACGACTTCCAGTTATTGGCGGATTTAACAAATCCGGACTCAACCCTGAAATATTACTAAAAATTCATCCAGATTATGTTATCCTTTCTCCGCAGTCAAAGGTCAAAAAAGATTTTGAACTCATGCTGAAACGCAACGGCATCGCCATTCTTCGCATCAACCTCGAAAACCTGGATAACTATCCGACGGCGTTCATAAAACTGGCTGAAGCATCAGGAAACAGCGGTCGGGGGAAAATGCTGGCAAAGGAGTACCGCCTTAGATTAAAGGATATTAAAAAGCAAATTTCACTCATACCGGCGGAGGAAAAGAAAAAGATCTACTATGCAGCCGGCTCCAAAGGCTTGCATACTGTTTGCGGCGAAAGCGGTCATGCTCAGGTAATTGCATATGCCGGAGGAAAAAACATCATCCATAACGGCTACGCATCAGGCAGAAAAGTTCAGGTTCAGTTGGAACAGATTGTGGCGGCTGACCCCGATGTGATAATTATCCGCGACACGGCATTTATGCAGAAAATACGAAAATTGCCGGTGTGGCGTGATCTGCGGGCGGTAAAAACAGGAAATGTCTGGTTGATTCCCGGTTCACCGACAAACTGGTTTGATGTCCCTCATACCTATATGCAATTGCTGGGAGCCAGATGGCTTGCCTCAAAGCTTTATCCGCATATATTTCCAGATGGATACAAAGACTATACCGCAGAATTTTACCGTATTTTTCTTAATATAGAACTGGATAAAACCAAATGGAACCTGATAGAGGCTCCAGAGGAAGTCGGTTGCTGATGACATTCGTATTAAAAAAAGGTTTAATCATTTGTCCGCTTGCACTGATATTGACGGTCATGGCAACGGCTTCACTGTTTGCAGGACATTACCCTGCGACGTTCAGCGAGCTGCTGTCTGTGATTACTTCTACAGGAAAATCAGATTCTGAAAACACACAGATGCTTAGCAGTATTATTTTTGAACTGCGCCTGCCGCGAATTTTCGCCGCGATCCTGGTGGGTGCGGCATTATCCGCATCAGGAGCAGCATATCAATCCATGTTTGTAAATCCACTGGTGTCGCCGGGGGTTCTGGGAGTTCTCTCTGGCGGTGGGGTTGGTGCGGCTATAGGAATAATATGTGGACTAAGCCCTTTCGGCATCCAGCTATCCACCTTTGGCGGAGGAATGACCGCAGTCCTGGGGGCATTGTTTATCGCACTAATATATCGCGGTGACAGATTATTGCTCCTGGTTCTTGGAGGAGTTATAAGCGGAGCCTTCTTCACATCCATACTATCGCTGATCAAATACGCGGCGGATCCCAATGATCAGCTCCCTGCAATCACCTACTGGCTGATGGGAAGCCTTTCCGGCGTCGGACTCAATGATATAAAGACCGTCCTGCCACTTTTCATTATTGGCTTGCTGGTTCTTTTATCCGCAGGAAAAGCTCTGAATGTATTGAGCCTGGGGGAAGAGTCCAAAGCGCTCGGAATCAATCCGCAACGGCTCAGATTGATGATGATAGCCGCCGCGACCTTACTTTCCATTACTTCTGTTTCAATAGCCGGGATCATCGGCTGGGTCGGGCTGATAGTACCTCATATTGGTCGGATGCTTGTTGGACCTGACAACAGGATTCTTCTTCCGGTAAGCGCGATTCTGGGAGGAATAATCCTGTTGCTGGCAGACAATTTGTCGAGAACTGCTTTTACGGTGGAAATTCCATTGGGAATAACTACATCAATATTCGGGATTCCCATGTTTGTTTGTTTTCTACGAAAATCAAAAGGGATGTAAGATCATGCCAGATTCATTACTGGAAATACAGAAACTTTGTTTCAAATACCCCCATAGCAGCGAAAATATATTAAAAGGAATTTCCCTGAAAGCTTCTTCAGGGGAAACCATATGTCTTCTCGGAGCTAACGGTTGCGGGAAAACTACATTAATCAGGCTTCTCCTTAGATTTATGAGCCCACAGTCTGGAAATATCCTGATCAAAGGTAGAAACACCAAAGACATCCCAGAACGGAAACTGGCAAAATGCTTTTCCTATGTACCTCAACTTCAAACCACAACCTTCTCCTACTCCGTCAGAGATATGGTGTTAATGGGCAGAATCCCTTTCAGCGGCTGCTTCCGTCCTTACACCAAAGCTGACCATAAAGCCGCCGACGATGCCATTGAGAGAATGCAATTGACCAGCTTAACTTCAAAATCATTCATGGAACTTAGCGGAGGTCAGCGACAAATGGTACTCATTGCCCGGGCGATCGCGCAGGATGCTCCTATATGCTTGATGGATGAACCCGAAAACGGTCTCGATTACGGAAATCAAGTCAAACTGTTTCATCATATTTCCACACTGAGCGGCGGAGGAATGACTTTTATTATCACAACTCATCACCCGGAACATGCTTTATGGCTGTCGGGCAGAGTTATTTTAATGAAGGACGGACTGGTTATGTCTGATGGCAACTGCGATGAGTGTATCACTCAGGAAAAACTCAAGGATATTTACGGGATCAATATCCTTGTAAACGCCGGAAAAGATGGTAGCAGATACTGCCGTCCAAGTATTTACGCATAGGTGACCGCAGAAGCAGGCAAAATCGTTAGGACGTCATGAATTACAGACGCGTCTGAGTGCCAAACGCACCGCGGCGAACAAACTGCCGGTGTCCGCGCGCCCTGCCCAGGCTATTTCAAACGCAGTACCATGATCCGGACTGGTACGGATAATCGGCAAGCCCAAAGTGGAATTTACACCCCGGTCAAACGCCAGCATCTTAAACGGAATATGCCCCTGATCATGATACATCGACAACAAACCATCGTATTGCGTACGAATCCTTTCGATAAATAAAGTATCTGGCGGATACGGACCGTCAATAATCACCCCTTCCTTTCGCAAAGCTTCCAGCGCAGGCTTAACCACTTCCTCATCCTTACGCCCCATAAAGCCATCTTCTCCGGCATGAGGATTTATCGCCGCGGCAGCAAGCCGCGGACGCGCTACGCCTTCAGCCTTGACCACCTCGTTCAACAAATGTCCAACCTCGCAAATGCGCTCAAAAGTAGCGCATTCACAAACCTTTGACAATGGTATATGCGTGGTAACAAAAGCCACACGCAAATTGTCCGCCGATTGCATCATGGCATAATTACTTACCCCGCACAGCTCCGCGATAAGCTCAGTGTGTCCAGTAAAATCTATCCCGGCAAGATTAACAGACGCCTTGTTCATCGGCGCGGTAACAATAGCATCCACCTTACCCGCCAACGCATCAGCTGTAGCGGCAATTACCGCTTCACGGGCGGCAAGCCCGCATGCGGCGGCGGCTTTACCAATCGGCACATCAGCAAAACTCATATTACCGACATGATACACTTCAGGAGTGAAGCCACCGGCAAACTTAGCGGCGGCAACATTGATAATATCGGGACAACCATAAATGACAATCCGGCACGAAGCGCTTAACTCCGGACAGGAAGCAGCTTTGACCGCAAGCTCCGGTCCGATTCCGGCTGGATCTCCCATAGTCAACGCGATTAACGGCTTATCCATATAAAGTTATGCCTACCAAGGCTGACCTTTGGATTCAAAATATTTGGCGACATTGGGGATATACGGTTTGATAAGCTGCTTTATCGCCATGGCATATTCGCGTATTTCCCACTGCGCATGATCACTGTCGCGCAATTCAAGAAAATGCAGAAGATTATTAAGATCGACCGTTCCCCAGAACGTAACCATCATATTCTGCGGCAATACTCCACGCGCCTGCTCCCGACACACGCCGCGAGCCAGCAGATCATTGTAAAGCTTCAGGCTTGCCTGATTATGATCTGAAATCATCTGCCGTAATTCTTTGTCTTCAAAATCAGCGTCGGCAAGCGACGCCTGACGATTGGATTCAGCCTGAACCCGCAATTTATCAGGAGTGTAAAACTCCATATCTATCTCAGTATAACGGCGCGATATCTCATTATAAGACCAGGTACGATGTCGATGCCACTGTCCGCGAATAAACAAAGGACAATGAATACTGAAAGTGAAAACCACATGTTCCATGGTGCTGGTATGACGGTTCTCTATCAAATAATTGAGAAGCGCAACATCCTTTTCCTCCATAGTAGTTTTCATCTTACCGAACGACACTCTCGCGGCGTTGGCTATAGTTATCTCAGAACCGAGCATGTCGATAAACCCCACCCAGCCCTGACCGCCGAGTACCTTGACATGATTTTCAGGAGGAACATTGATGTGTTGTGTAGCGCTCATTTCTTCTCCGTTGCTAACCGCAATATTTTTTTATTAAAACTAGAACCAGGTTTTCCGATTGTCCACATAGGTGGCGACGAAATCCTCATCGCTCTTACACAAATAAATTATACCTTCAATAAGCCCGATGATACTCATTACCCATGCCAGGAATCCAAGACTCAGGATAGAGACCAGCAGCATGACAAGCCCAGCTCCTGTATACCCCAGTATAAATTTGTGAATTCCCAAACCGCCAAGTAAAATCCCGCAAATACCTGCCGCTATCTTTTTATCAGCTCCTGCTATCTCAGACATAGCTTTTCCCCTTGTTTAATTTTTTCAAAACTCTTTCTAACAATAATCTTTAAAATATGTTTTTCAAAAGAATTCTAAGATATTTTTGAATTTAACACTATTTCCGTTTTTAAAGATATGCCATCAACAAAAAGCGGCACGTCCCCACAGACGACCACGCCGTCCCTAGTGCGCAAGTCCACCTGCTTAAATTCATCTATACTCACCTTCTCCTGACGCGCACAGGGCTGTTCACCCTCGCGGTTCACAATCGAACCTATAGTCATCCCCGCGGTAGAGACTATCTCCATTTTTTTCTTTTTCGAGGCGCACAGCACCATTCCGTCGGACATAACGCCGGACAAATCGGCGGGAGTAAGATTGGACGCGACCAGCACCATTTTGTCCTGAAGCTCTTCCGGGGTAAAATATTTCACCAGTCCGGAAGCGATGACACGCGGCTTGTCCTCTCCCATATCAATAGTCTCTACATAAAGATGTGCTGCGGAAGGATGTACTTTCACATCAATTATTTTGCCCACCTTTAACTCCACTTTATCCCAGGGATCAGCCTTGGCGCTGCCATCATATTTAGCCCGGAACTTATCTACATTTTTCACGTCCAGCTTTGAATAAAGGATTTCCGGCTTACCGATACGGTGATCCAGCAGATCGTCAAAAGATTCGACATGCTGCCAGGTCTGATTTTCAACATTAAGCATCCGGAATATACGTTCAGAGGTCTGAGGCATAAAAGGCTCAAGCATGACCGCGATGTTTCTGACCAGATGCACCAGGATATTAACTGTTGCCTGAACCTCTGAGGGATTTGTTTTGATTCTCACCCAAGGCTCCTGATCCTGGAAAAACTTATTGCCCAGCTTACCCACCGCCAATACGTTTTTCAGCGCGTCCCGCAAACTCACCCGCTCAAAAGCGGCGCTGACCTCTGCGCTCAACGCCTGCACTTCCTCAATAAACTCCTGCTGCTCTGGAGTATATGCCGCAGGCTTAAGCTGTCCCTCAAAATTATTGACGCAATAGACCAGACTGCGATTAACCAGATTACCGATGTTATCCAGAAACTCATTATTCACCCGATCAAAGAAATCAGCCCAGCAAAACGAGGTGTCATGACGTTCCGGACGTACCACCAGCAGATAAAAACGCCACAGATCCACGTCTATGCCTGAATCAATGACATGAGTTCCAAAAACTCCGGTATTGCGCGATTTTGAAAACTTGGTATCCTCATAATTCAAATATTCAGTTGAAGACAAATGATGCACCATAGTCCACCC
>JAFGXT010000368.1 GCA_016936495.1 Victivallales bacterium | reverse complement strand
GCGTCAGGCTTTCAGCGCGGCGCGGGCGTTTGGCGAATTTCAGGCGGATCTGGTGGATATGCCCGGACCGCGCTTGCACGAAACTATCCCTGGATTCCATGACACACCATCCCGCTACGCCGCACTGGAGCGAGCGGTGGCGGAAGATAAATGCGGACGGGTCGTGTCCTGTCGTCAGGAAATAGATTTCGCGCTCGCCCGTAAAACTGATGCCTCGGTGCTGATCGACCTGCTGAAGTCGGGCGATCTTCCCGAACGTATAACCCATAACGATACCAAACTTAATAATGTACTGATCGATAACGTCAGCGGCGAAGGCATCTGCGTAATCGACCTGGATACGGTCATGCCGGGACTGGTACATTATGACTTCGGCGACATGGTCAGAACAGCCACAAGTCCGGCGGCGGAAGATGAGAGAGAGCTGGATCGGGTCTGTATGCGTTTTGACATGTTTGAAGCCCTGCTGCGCGGCTACCTGTCCACAGCAGGGGATTTTCTCACGCCGATGGAACGCGAGTACCTGCCTTTTTCCGGCAAACTTATTCCCTTGGAAATCGGAGTGCGTTTCCTGACCGATTATCTCGACGGGGACACGTATTTCAAGATCCACCGCCAGGGACATAATCTTGACCGCTGCCGTACCCAGTTCAAACTGGTATCGTCGGTCGAAGAACAAAGCAGCCGCATGATGCGACTGTTGCACGAAATATAAACTCAGAGGATTTATCATGAAAAAACTCAGACTTGGAATCATCGGAGCCTGCGGCAGAGGCAGTCTCGCTGACTGGGCTCATCAACCCGAAGACGGAGTTGAAATTGTCGCCGGAATGGACATCAACGCCCCAATGCTGGAAAAATTTAAAACCCGCTACGAAGATAAATTCAAAGCGCCGGTAAACACCTACACCGATTACAAGGAAATGCTGGAAAAAGAACAGCTTGACGGCGTATTTGTAACCTCGCCGGACTTCTGTCATGAGGAACAGACACTTTATGCTCTGACCCACGGCATTCCTGTATATCTGGAAAAACCCATGGCGATAACTGTCCCCGGTTGCGACCGTCTCCTTGAAGCCGCAAAAAAACATCAGGTCAAATTCATGCTCGGACACAATATGCGCTACATGAATTTCACCAACAGAATGAAATCTCTCATCGACAGCGGCGCCATCGGCGAAGTTAAAGCCATCTGGTGCAGACATTTCATCTCCTACGGCGGCGACGCCTATTTCCGGGACTGGCACGCCGACCGCTCAAAATCCACCAGCTTGCTGTTGCAAAAAGGTGCGCATGATATTGACATCATCCACTGGCTCGCCGGAAGCTGGTCGCGCAGGGTTACCGGCATGGGCAATCTGAGCGTATACAACCAGCTCCCGCGCCGAGAAGACGCCGAATCAAAACCAGATGTGAGCTTCAATAAAAAACACTGGCCGCCAATGGCTCAGACCGGATTTCATCCAATTATGGATGTGGAAGATCACAATATGATTATGATGCAACTTGCCAACGGCGTTCAGGCATGCTATACTCAATGTCATTATACGCCGGATTCATCCAGAAACTACACCGTTATCGGAACTCGCGGCAGAATAGAGAATTACGGCGATTGCGGCGAAAACACCACGGTGGAACTCTGGGAAAGACGTACGGATTCGTTTAATCTGCGCGGCGACGCCACCTTCCGCACCGACGGAGACCGGGCGGATCATGGCGGCGCCGACCCGAAAATCATTAAGGGGTTTGTGGATTATCTGCGCGACGGAATAAGCCCGGCAACTACACCGCAGGCATCCCGTTACGCCGTCGCTGCAGGTTGCGCCGGAGCGGAATCAATCAGATCAGGCGGTAATCCAGTGGATGTGGAACCGTTACCCGAAGAACTCGAAAACTATATTTATTGAGGAAAAGTCAAAATGAGAATCCTGATCACCGGCGGAGCCGGATTCATAGGCAGTCATATCGTCGAACACTTTCATCAGCAGGCTGAAGTACGGGTGCTGGATAATCTGCGTACCGGATACAAAAAGAATATCGATCCTTTCAATGTTGATTTCATCGAAGGCGATATTCTCGACAAAGACATAGTAAAACGCGCCATGGAAGGCGTGGACTACGTCTTTCATCTCGCCGCGATGGTGAGCGTGCCAGAATCAATGGCAAGCCCCCATGAGGCGGTCAGGATCAACTCAGAAGGCATACTAAATGTGCTTGAAGCCGCAGCCGCGGCGGGCGTAAAAAAACTCTGTCACAGCTCGACTTCCGCCATTTACGGCGATAACCCGGAATTCCCCAAACGGGAAAGCATGTACCCCGAACCCATGAGTCCTTACGCCGTAACCAAACTCGACGGCGAATACTATTGCGATATGTTCAACCGTGGCGGCAAACTCAAGACCGCGTGTATGCGCTATTTCAACGTCTTCGGTCCGCGCCAGGATCCCGGCAGCGCCTACGCCGCCGCCATCCCTATATTCACCGCCAAAGCGGTAAAAGGCGAACCCATTCCGGTCTACGGCGACGGCGAACAAACCCGCGATTTCATTTACGTCAAAGACATCGTCGCCGCCAACGTACACATGGCGATGAATGACTTTTCCGGCGTCTACAACGTCGCTTACGGCGGCAGGATCACCATCAACGACCTGATAAGCAGAATCAAAAACATCCTGAATTCAAGTTCGGAAGTGCTGCATCTGCCCGAACGCCCCGGCGACGTCAAACACTCTGTGGCATCCGTCGACAAGCTCCTCGCCACCGGATTCACCCCCAAAAGCAACTTCGACGAAGGCCTCAAAGCCACCATAGAGTATTTCAAGGCGCTATAGAACAACAGTCTGAAATCATATTCAAGACATTTATTGTTGTGCTGCTTTTCGTAACTGCAACGGGGCTTCCCCCGTTGCTCGTTTTATAAATCGGCAAAAAGAACGTAAATCACTGAAGCCGCACTTATGGGCAATATCGCTCACGGCAAGATTTGTACTGCGCAACTGAGCTGTTGCCTTATGCAGTCTAAGGTTCAAAATATATCTTCCAGGCGACACTCCAGTCTCCTCTTTAAACAGGCGCGTCAAAGTTGTACGTGAAATATCCAACTCTTCACACAGCATGCAAACATTCAATTCTGAATCATGCAGCCTTTCTTTTATCATATTAACACAACGCTTTGCAATCTGAACAGAATTGCCGTCATGATATTCTCCTCCAGTCCGGGCTAAAATATCAAGAACAATGGAGCATGTCTTACGGAGTTCAAAAAAGCCGTTACAGGAAAGACAATGTTCAATCTCCTGGAAAAGAACTTCTGGATATTTAGAAATAGCTGATTGAAGCCGGGGATACCTGTAAGACAGAATAACAGCTTCAGCAAGCGCTCCTTCCAAACACAACCATCTAACAGCCCAATTATCTGAAAGAGCTCTTGATTCATGATCCTCTCCCGGCAAATAATAAAAGACATCATCAGGATGAATTTGGAATTTTCGATCGAAAAGAATCACTTCTCCAACACCGGATATCCCCCATAATACTTCAACAAATTGATTCAATATACCCCTTTTTTTAACAAAATGAGTATTTGTAGTCTGATATACGCCTGTACCATGAACATGAAACGGCAAACTGCACGATGGTAAAACCTGACAATTATTACTTGTAAACATAGTATAATTCACAAATCAATCTCTCCGTTTAAATAGAAAACTTTTTTAACAAAAAGTCTATTGATTTTATATATTGCTCATATTATAATTTATATGTATGTAAAATACAAATGCATTAGAACACACAACCATAGGAATAAAAAATGAAGAGGAGAAATAATCAGTCACCCGATTATAATCACTTTAATAGCGTCGTGCCAATAAAATCCAATAATAGTATTATTGCCAAAAGAAGCCATAGGCACGACCGATTATTTAGCTCAGCCAACTTCACCCTCGTAGAACTACTGGTCGTGATAGCCGTTATCGCGATTTTAGCGGGAATGCTTCTCCCTGCACTGAATTCTGCCCGGGAAAAAGCAAAAAGCATCCAATGCATTAATAATCAAAAACAGTTGATGCAAACTGCTATCCAATATTCCTGCGACAATAACAGTTATATTCCGGTAACCAAAGTAACCTCAGTAAACGAAGAATACTGGTCTTATGAATTATTCCTAAAAAGTTACGGCAGCGAACTTTCTGCAATCATCCGCTGTCCCACCTTAAAATCACAGCCGGCATACAAAAACATGGAGGGGTATGGCATAAAAGGAACTTCTTACGGCATGGCTTATGAAGCAAGCTTTAATAATCCGATAATATCATCAGGAACAGCAGGACGGGCGATTTTCACCAACCGCTTGAGACGGGCGTCGGAATATATGGTTTTTATTGACAGCGTTTCGTCCATAAGCGGCACGCAGTTCGCGTCATCACTTCATGTGGCAAATTCACGCATGATCCACTTAAGGCACAACAAGGCGGCAAACATTGCACTTGCAGACGGACATGTCGAATCACTGCGTTTTCCGCAATTACGTTACGAACTGTTCAACACCACGACCACAGTGGCGAATCAAAATGCGTTTTATCGTCAGCTTGACTATCATCAGCATTACTGATTTGCACCACTCAAACACTTAATAAATTTATATATTCTATGCATGTTCAAGCACAGTACACAAGTATAGCTGCGCATTGAAAAATATGTATAAAACAAATAAGCCAAAGGATTTATAATGACACAAAGCTTTTTTACACCTCAATGGTTATATTCAAATTGCAGGCGCTATCTTTTATATTCATGCTCATTCACATTATTTGCGATACTTGGCAATGTGTTAATGGCTGAAACCAATTTTAAAACCAATGAAGCCGGTGAAATTAAAGTTAACGAATGTGCCTTTAAAATCACACTGTATCCGCTCAATTGGAACAAAGAACGTATAAGTACCAAAACATTATCGTCATTAAAAAAAACTGAGTGTATGTCAAAAATAAACAGGGAGGGAATATGGAATACAAAAGAAGGAGAGTTTGCTCTAGCAGAAAAAATCACAATGAATGGCGATGACGCATTGGACTATAGCGTAAAATTATGCGCAAAAAAAGGGATTCCCGGGCATTACGTTGCTCTCACAGCAAGTCTTCCAAGTGATTATCTCAAAGAACTAAAGATCATTGCGGACAGGAAAAACATAGGTTTCGAGCGCATCTACAATCCGCAAAAGTGGTCGCATGATGGTGCCGCAAAAACACTCTCGATTAAACTTGCCCAAGGTGTTCTGGTAGTTTCCGGACCACTCAGATACCGTCTTCAAGATAATCGTAAATACAAAAAAAACTCGTTTGGCATACGTATTATTTTAAAACATGACATAGATTCCGGAAATAATATAATACAGGCAGAACAGAAATTGTCTTTTCAATTTATTCCCCATGCAAGCATTCCGGTAAATATAGAAGAATATGCCAATATGGGATTTGAAGACCAAAAGGAGAACGACGGCAAAGGAGGCTGGACTGATCAGGGATCTGCCAATGACCTGAAAGGATTTCCTGTCGGCAAGCGGAAGTTTGAAGGAATACTATTTCAAATAACGGATCCGGAAAATAATTTCGGAAAATCGTGTATTGTATTAAAAGGCAGAGCTCGTCCTTCATTTCCGCAAAAACAGGAAGTCATTTTAAAAAAACCTCAGGCGGCAAAATTTTTGTATATACTCCACGCCACAGCCTGGACGCCCCCGGCAGGCGAAAAGGTAGGAACAGTCGCGGTTGAATATGATTATGTACAATTAGTGGAAAAAGAACAGAGCACCAAAGATATCATAAGCGGAACTGATGTTGGAAACTTCTGGACACCAAAAGATATGACCAACGGAAAGGTTGTATGGAAAGGGAACAATCTCAGCTCCACTGTCGGCCTATATATGTCCCGCATCGAATTAAATGGAGAGAAAGTAAAAAAAATCATTTTGACAAGTACTAATTCAGCAGTTTGGATGATAGTGGGATTAACTCTTTCCGACATATTGACAGAACAGCCGGTCATTAACGCGAAGATCATCAGAGAAGACCAGAATTATGTATCATTTCCTACTCAAATGGATATGGATATAAAACCTGGAAGCATACTTGATTTTTCTTATATGCTGGATGCGCCTTCAGGAAAATATGACTTTGTTAAATCCGTGGGAGATCACTTTGAATTTGAAAATGCCCCAGGCAAAAATGTGCGCTTCTATGGAGTTAATATCGCTCAGGGTCTGCATTTCATGAATAAAGAAAATACTAGACGAATGCTTGCCCGTATTGCGGCAATGGGATATAATATTATCCGGCTGCATCATTTTGATAAAACCATCACGGTTCATTCACAAAGCGGTTCTTTCAATTTGAACGCAGAATATATGGACAAAATCGACTTTTTGATTTCTGAATGTAAAAAGATGGGTTTATATATCACTCTTGATTTGTTTACTTCAAGGAATATCCTTCCTGGAGAGATTCAGGGAACAGGAAACAGATCATTTTCAAGTCCGGAATATAAAGCTCTGATGTTTGTCCATGAACCCGCCATGAAAAATTTTGAGAACCATGCAAAAATACTTCTGACGCATACAAATCCATATACAGGTCTGGCATGGAAAGACGATCCATCTATCGCTATGCTTAGTTTGGTAAATGAAAATACCATAACCGTAACTCATAAAGCCAGCAAATTTATTTCTGAAATGTATGATTCTAAATTTTATGAATATTTAAAAGAGAAAAACATTTCCGCCAACACGGAAAACATGGAACAACTGTGGATAAAATTTCTTTCGGATATCTACAAACGTGCTTTTTACCGTATGCGTAATTTTATTGACGAAATGGATATAAAATTTCCCATTACAGATCAAAACTATTACACCAATATCGCGACAACGCTTATGCGTAAAGAATATGATTACGTTGATATCCATTTCTACAACAGTCATCCGGTTTATCTGGGAAAACACCACAATGTCCCGCTACAAGTCTCAAACGCTTATATGACGGAACTGCTTACCGGATCATTGAAAAATATGTTTACAGCCAGACTTTACCATAAACCGTTCTCCATATCGGAATGGGATTTCGTTTCTCCCAACGAATACAATATTGAAGGAGCATTCCTTACAGGAGCATATGCCGCAGCTCAGGATTGGACCGCACTCTGCCGTTTTTGCTTTGGTTTCGGGGAATGGACTATGAAACAACAATCTCCCTTAATCCACAACTTCGCTATTGCCAATGACCCTCTCCGTTGCTTGTCGGAAAGAACCGCCGTACTGTTTTTCCTCAGACGCGATGTTAAAGCATCAACCCGTAACTATCCAATAGTAATTTTAAAAGATTATATTCCAAAGAATCATTCAGAATACTATCCCGACATACTGAAAAACCTTGGATTTTTGGGAAAAACCGGCACTCTTATTGTAGATTCGCAAAAGAAATTCATTTTACCGGAAAACACCAGTGCCGCAATCATCATCAGTAAATCAACTAATGATACAATAAACACGACGCTTCCATTGCTATCCGTGGAACAAGCAAAAAACAAACTTGATCTTTCTCGAAATATATTTACCAATGACACCGGTCAATTAAACATTGATTCAGCAAACGGAAAGTTTATAGTATCCACCCCT
>JAFGXT010000367.1 GCA_016936495.1 Victivallales bacterium | reverse complement strand
TCTCTTATCAATTCCGGGGCACAGTTATACAAATCAATGGAGGTTAGCAGACCCCAGGCTTTGCTGGATTCAAATTTATTTTTCCATGACAAGGCATAAAGGTGGGTGCGATCCTCAAAAACCGGAACCATTTTTTCGATGCCGTTATTGGTGGTTACCCCACGGTTCATGACTGAAGATATGATGGTTTCTTCTGATTTAAGGCCTTTTTTCAGTGAATCCACGGCTGCTTCAAAGCTGATGGAATCGCCGCATGTGAAGATATCCACTGCAGCGTAATCGTGTTCCGGCCATGAATGCACGGAGAAATGTGATTCCGCAATCACGACAAATCCGCTTACGCCCTGCGGTTCGAAATTATGAAATTCCGAGCCGAGCACTGTTGCGCCACTGTCTTTTGCCGCCTGAATAAAAACCTTTTCTACCAATTCTGCGTCCGCGAGGATATGCGGATCGCAGTCATAGTACTCTATCGTCATGTGCTTACCCAGAGCAAAGCCCTTGTGGTGAGCGGTAGTGGTAGCCTTTTCTGACACTTGTATTAGTTCCCTCTTTGTTGCTGATATTCTACAATATTGGACTGAAGCCAGGCGTTGAAATTAGCATCGCTGGCATTTTCTTTCATCATGGTATAAAAATAGGTGATCTGAGCTTTCATCTTCTCAAAATCTTTTTCATCCGGGAGCTTTTTGTCCAGCACAAAGATGAACATCGCGCCCGAGCGGGTATCTTCGACCGCTGACACCGCGCCGATTTCCGTGCTGGTGGCGAGGTGCGCGATGAGCCGTCCGTTTTCTCCCTGCGGAGGCGCCATGACGCTAAACTCTTCGGGACGGGATATTTCGCTTATTTTGGCTAATCTATCCAGAGCCGCCACTTTATCCGCTTCTTTGGCTTCGCTGACGAATCCGGCGGCTTCTTTGGCGGCGTCCCGCGCCAAAGCGATGGCTTTGCTATGAACCAGATCTTTCTTTACCTTATCCTTGACTGCGTCGAATTCAGCCTGTGCTGCATCTATTTTGTCTTCGAGAAGCACTACCCAGGTGGCATTTTGTCCGGGGATGGGATTGGAGATAGGTATATTGCGTGATATCTTCGGTAACTGTGCGAATATTTCCGGTTCGACGGAAGGTTTGTCAATGCTGACCATCCCGATATTCTTAACGTCTTTATTGTTTTTGCTGGCTTCCTCGATGAATTCTGCAACGATTTTTTCAGGGGAGGCGGCGTTTGAGACGCGTCTGTAAGCCTCATGAGCAAATACCAGTGCCTGCTTGCGGGCGATGGCTCCGGCGTTGCGCATGTTGAGTTTCGCGCTTATTTTGGCTTTTACGTCTTTAAGCGGGGTAACTGTAGTCTTGCCGTCGGCGGTTACGGTAAACTCTTGTTTATTGGCATTGTAATAGGCTTCGATCTGAGCGTCATCCACTTTTTTCGCGGCGTCTTTTATGAAGTCAGTGTACTGAAATTCAACCAGACGGATCTTGTATTGTTCCGGCACCATATATTTGGAGCGATTGGCTTTGAAGTAGTTTTCAACGTCTTCGGCACTGAGGCTTGTCAGAGCTTTTTTCTCGAATTTGTCCGCGGTAAAATTGGCGGCGATGACAGAATATTTACCGTTTATGTCATTGCAGTACAGGCGTATTTCGTCCGGCGTAATCAGTACCTGACCGCGCAACTGGGCGGATAGTTTTTCACGTATGAGTCCCGTGCGGACGGATTTTTCGAGCATCTCGTCATCAATGCCGTTATCGGCGAGTTCTTTAATGAAAGCTTTATAATTGTCCATACTGAAAACGCCATCTTTCTGAAAGCGCGGCAGTGCCGCCAGGAAGTCGGCAATTTCCTTGTCGCTCACTACGATACCGCGTTTTTTTGCTGCCTTAAGCTGGGCAATGCCTGCGAATGCCATTTTCGAGGCGTATTCAAGCAGTTGCGGATTATTTATATCCATATTACGGGACAGTCCGATGAATATGGCGTCAAGCCGGGACTGGATTCTGATATCTTCATAGGTTACCTTTTCGCCGAACACTTCTCCCACCGGGGTGTAGGCTCCGCCGCCAGGCGCGAACAGACTGGTGAATCCGGGAGTAAAAAAACCTACAAACGATATAATTATAACCACAGTGATAACCGCAAACATCCAGCGGCCATGCTTAGAGAACATGGAGTTCATTTTTCTTATAACCATAATCTTCGATACCTTTCCAGTCTGTTTTATTATTTTTATGTCTTTCCGGCACGCCTGACACGGCATGACTACAGAAACAGATTAACATATAAATAGATATGCGTTTTCGCAAGAATAAAGAGAGTTTTTTTCGTGTTTTTTATTCATTTTCTTATGAAAAGGTTGTTTTAACACCTGTTCACAGGCATATTTTCCGTAAAGAGTGCAAAAGCCTGGGTTTCCGGGTTTGACTTATCGGCACAGATAAACTAATATTGAGAGTATGTTTTTATTGTTTTCAAAATGATCCGGGGAAAGATTATGCCAACTTTTACTTTACAGGAAAGTTTCAGTAAAAAGAGTACGGAAATAGAGCTGGTGCAAGACGTTATTCTCATCGGCAGGGATTTGGACTGTGATATTATTCTTGACAGCAATGACGTGTCTAGAAAGCATTCCAAAGTGACCAGGCGCAACGGTTCGGTGTTTATTGAGGATTTAAACAGTTCCAACGGTACTTTTGTGAATTCCACGCCGATCAGCGGCGAGGTTGAGATCAAACATCTTGACCGCATTCAGATCAGCGGTAGCGTGTTCACCTTTAATGATCCGGATAATTTAAAAAACCGGGATCAATCGCTGAGCGGTTCGGAATACTTTTCCTTTGACTTCATGCGCGAGGTCATAGAAAAGATCGAGATCAATGTAGGCAAGGTGCTCAAAGGCAAGCCGGAGATAATCCGCAACATAATAGTCTGCATGCTCGCCGATGGTCATGTGCTTCTGGAGGATTCTCCCGGGGTCGGTAAAAGTATTCTGGCGCAAGCGGTTTCCAAATCAATTCAGGCGACGTTCAAGCGCATCCAATTCACTCCCGACCTTCTGCCCTCGGATATTCTGGGAATGAACATTTACAATGAGGTCAACAGGGATTTTTCATTTATGCCGGGGCCGATATTCGGCAACATCATTCTGGCGGACGAGATCAACCGGACGACGCCGCGCACTCAATCCAGTTTGCTCGAAGCCATGTCCGAAGCGGTGGTCACCATCGACGGCAATCCCCGGGTACTGCCTAAACCATTCTTTGTCATTGCCACGCAAAATCCGGAAGACTATCTGGGAACGTATCCGCTGCCGGAGCCGCAGCTTGACCGCTTCATGATCCGGCAATCCATAGGTTTCCCTTCTGAAAGCACTGAATGCGAAATACTTTCATCGCAAAAGGACGGGCATCCGCTTAAAGATATATCCTATGTGGTTAAGGCCATTGACATTGTCCAGTGTCAGGCGCTGGTCAGACGGGTGCATGTTTCTGAATCGATTATGGATTACATTGTAAAAATCGCCAACGCCACCAGAAATCATCAGGCTCTTACCAACGGTTGCAGTCCGCGCGCCTCGCTGGCGTTGATGCATATCAGTCAGGCGCTGGCGGCGTATCATGGCAGAGAATATGTTATACCGCACGATGTCCGCGAGATGGTTCTTCCCGTCATCGGACATCGTGTTTCGCTCAAACTTAGGTATCACGGCGAATGGAACTCCACCGGTGACGTGCTTAACGACATCCTCAAATCCATTCCCATAGACAACGAGGAAAAAGGTCTATGATCATGATCCGGCCGACGGCACGGGGTATGGTCATGTTACTGGCCACCGCCGGGTGTACGGGCGCGGCTTTCGTCAACGTCAACCTGACCACTGCTCTGATCGCGTCAGGGATGATGGCGATAACGGCGTCGAGCTTCATACTGGCGTTTTTCTCAATACACAAGATCGACGTCCGCCGGGCGCCGAACCGTGATGGCAGTTGCGGCAGTGCGGTGCAGTTACCTTTCATTATCAGTAACAGGAGCTGGTTATGGCGGCAAGGGATCGTGGTACGCGAACGGCTGGATTTTACATATAAGTATCCTTTTTTCTATGAAGCGGTGGAGGCGCTGGCGCCGTACGAAACCCGGTTGGTAAAGCGTCCTATTCCTGCCTTGAAGCGTGGGTTTTACATGTTGAACTGTCTGGACGTGATGGGTGGTGACCCGGCGGGATTTTTCTGTCGTATCAGGAAATTCCGGTGTCAGGGCGAAGTGATGATCTACCCGGAAGTAAGGGATCTGTCCCAGCGGGTGAATTTCAAACGACGGCAGGCGGCTTTATCCATCAACGGTCGTCCATTGGGGATAACTGGTCAGGGGCAGGAATTTTTTGGTGTGCGGGAGTATTCCAATTATGATGAGATGCGCTTTATTCACTGGAAGTCCAGCGCGCGGCACGGAAAACTTATGGTCAAAGAGTTCGAGGCCAACTGCATGTCTCACATTTATATTATTCTTGATTCGGAGAGAAAGCTCACCGGTTATGATTTTTTTGACGGCAATCTGGAGTTGCTAATTAAAGTGGCGGCGTCGCTGACGACTATGCTCGCGGGCATGCACAGTCGTCTGACCTTTGTTACCGCCAATGGCAATGAAAAGATAAGATTTCATGGAGAAGCGGTAAGTATTTGCGGAGACGTGATCAAAACTCTGGCGGTCTTGCAGCCGGGCAAAATTAATTTTGAGGATCTGGTGGATGAGGAGCTTGACCGTTTTGCGTATAATTCGATTTTCTATTGTCTGACTATGTCCGAACCGGATTATTTGTCGGAAAGACTTGAAATACTTATCGGTCGCGGCGTGGAGACCCGATGGATATATGCTCCCCGGAAGCTTTTCCCGGCAAGGGAATACGGTAGCAAGACCCGTTCCAGATACGCCGATATAGACATAAAATCCACCGGTTCAATTGTACCGGTCATAGCAAATCAGGACACCGATATACTGAAGTTACTTACTTATGAATAAAAATCAGGAAATCAGAAAAGCAATCAGGCATGACTTCGCCGCCAGACCGGAAAGGGTACCGTATCATCCGGTATACTTCCTTATGGTCGCGGTCGGCATAACCGCCGCGTTGTGGCAGCATGGACACCCTTTTTATACGCTCACACTGCTGGCGCTGGTCATCCCATGTTCATTGGTGGCGTATGTACCCTACAGGTACTTTCCATTGTTCGCGCGGCGCGTGATGATGAGCCTGATAACTTGTTCCGCTCTTGCCTGGGGGGTATTACGTCTGACCCAGCGGGTTACTCCGGATAAAATAATGATCGAGTGTATATGTTTGTTTATTCTAGTGTTTGCCTTTTCGCCCAGGGCGAAAAACTATGGTTACATGCTGTTGGTGAGCGTGTTACTGCTGCTTTACGGCGCGTTGATGCCGCGTTCTGTATACCTGCTGCTGATTCCGGTGGCGTTTGTGCTGACCATGTTTATGATCTATGGTTCAAGAATAAACGGGCTGGCGGGGGATCCCGACCTTAAGGTCAGGGTATTCAAATACAACTGGGGCAAGATACTGCTGCATCTGCTGATGGTCTGCGGCTTCTGGCTGTACTTTTATGCGTTGATGCCCGCGGAGGAAATGAAAGGGGAAGGATTGTTTGTAACGTCGTTCCGCAATCTCTATTCGAGTTATTTCCCGCCTGATGTGAACGAATGGTTCAAGAACACTCAGCGGCGTAAAGGCAAAAACGGTCCAACCACGCCCGGTAAAAATCCTGTAACCGCAGGTAAACAAGGACCTAAAGTTCCCGCTAAATCTAAAAACGGCATGCAGAGTTCCGGCAAGGGCGCCGGACCGCCGGGCAAGGATATGGTTTTCAGGGTCAAGGCTCCGGTAAAACTTTACTGGCTCGCCCAGATATATGATTATTATGATGGCGACACGTGGTTCGCCACTGATAAAATGACCCGTCAGAAACATAATCATAAAAACATCCCGACACGACCATTGAAACTGGAATTCATTATGGAAAAATGGTTGTCTCCAGTGCTGTATTCTGCTTTCAGAGCAGAATATTATGATCTGGGCAGCATTATGAGTTCTCAAATTGAATCAAATTTCTACCATTCACGTTTCAAGAACAATCAGCATTTCCCTGCCGCGCCTTTCGCTTATGGAGTGAATTCAATTGTCTATTCCGAGCAGGTACTGAGAAACCGGAAAAACAATTGGACTGAACAACTCAACAAAAAACATTACCTGCAACTGCCCGGCAATATCAGCTCCAGAGTAAAAAAACTTGCTAAAGATATTACAGAAAATATAAAAGATCCTTATGAAAAAGCTATTGCTTTGCGCAATCACCTGCGGGAAAAATACGCTTACAAGCAGGAATCCAAGGCTCCGCCAGCCGGACGCGAAGCGGTTGATTTCTTCCTCTTTGACCTTAAGGAGGGGCATTGCGAATATTACGCCTCCGCGCTTGCTGTACTGGCACGTCTGAATGGCTTGCCCACACGTGTCGCCACCGGGTTTTCACCGGGCAACTACAACGCTTTGAGCAAACTCTTTGAAGTACACGAATACCATGCCCACGCCTGGACACAGATATTTTTTGAGGAATACGGCTGGTTAACCATGGATGGCACTCCGCCAGGATATATCGTGTCGCGTACCACTCCTTTCGGTATGGGCGTGCTCGGCGACCCATTCGGTAATGAATGGAAAGTAAGACCGCCGGAACTTGCCATCAGAACGCAGGAACTGGCGACCCCCGACCCCTCACAAAAGACCGACGGCAATGATGAGCTTTTTGCCGACAAACTACTCTATGATGTGGTAATGCTGCCTGAAACCATAGGCAAACTCGCCGATTCACTTATCAGCAAACTCAACATTAAAAAACTGGAGAACTTCTCTTTCAGCAATGCTTTCCGTCAGCTTCGGAAGACTTTGGAAAACGTCTACAGATCACTTCGCAATCGTCTTCTGAATATGCTGGACTGGTTCAAAGCCAATATCATCCTTGGTATACTATGCGCACTTGCGGTCGCGATGTTGATGGCGATAACTCCGCTGATCGCCAGAGCGTTGCATCGACGCTACGAGAAATACCGTTGCAAAAAATGGCTTAGAAATGCCAGCGAATTTCATGAGAAAGCCCCAGGTAAAGCCATACGCAATTGCTACATGGCTACCCGCAAGATGCTGGAAATTAATGGTTTTCCGCGCATAAACAACATGGATTTGATTGATTACGCCGCGCAACTTCAGCGCACTCACAACGAACTCGGCAGCGATGCGTTGGCGGTGTTTTTTCTGTATAACCAGATGGAATACAGTTCCTTTCCGGCGACCCCCGCCAAAGCCGGAACCGCACTCAAACGCAGTCTTCATATAGCCGAAGTCATAAATGAGAACAAAGCCGCATAAACCGGGAATATATAACTATGAATGAAACAGAAATACAACTTCAAAACATCGGTGGCGCCTATCAGCATGTGATCAGCCGCGCCTCTGATCTCCGGCTGATCGAAAAACTTGATCCCGCTCTTTGGGCGGCGGTCAGCGCACCCTTGTCAAGCTTTAACTGCGACGCCCGCTTTCTGTCCTGTCTTGATGCCGACGGCAGCGGCAGAATCAATATCAGCGACCTTATGAACGCATGGAAATGGCAGAAAGCGAGTCTTGCCGATATAAGTGTCATTGACGCTGACGGGGGGCTCTCCGCGGAAATGATCGCCCCCGCCTCTCCGGATGGTCAGGCGCTTATCGCCGCTTTTGAGATATTCGCCGCACCCGGTCTGGAAGCCGTTACCGTGGAACTGCCTCAGGTTCAGGACAAAATAAAAGAATTACAATGCGGCAAACTCTCGGGTGACGGAATAATCGTGTCCGACGCCGTAACTCAGCCTGGCGCTCAGGAACTGGTCGCCGACGTTATTCGTTGCTCCGGAGGCAAAATAAACAGCAAAGGACAGACCGGAATAACTCTTGATCAATTCAATAAGTTCATGTCCGACGCCGACGCATACATCGACTGGATCGGTAAAGCGGAAAACGCCGATTTTCTTCCGCGCGGCGAGAAAACCGCTGAAACTTATAATAAGATTAAAGTAATAGCCGCCAAAATCGAAGAATATTTCCGCTATTGCAAACTCATTAAGGCGGACGCCAACAATGCCTTGCGCTTTACCTCCAACCCGGAGGAAATGCCGCCGCTGGACGTTTCCTCGCCTGAAGCTATTGATGAATATCTTGCCGCCGCGCCGCTCGCTACTCCCTCCGCCACGCAGGAAATAAATCTGCTCAAAGACATAAATCCAGCCTACGCCGAAGCCGCCGCCGCTCTTGCCGGAGTCGCAAAATATAAAACTCTCACTCTGGAAAAATGGGAAGCGCTGAAAGCCGAATTTGCCCCTTATGAACAGTACCTCAACAGCATCCCCGGTAGTGAAGTAGAGAAAACCGGTTGCGCCAGGATACGGGAGTATTTAAGCGGCGAAGCAGCCGGACAGCTCCGGGAGCTCTTTGACGCTGATGGACAGCTCAATGGCAAGCTCGACAAACTTTTCAAGCTGGAAAAATTGCTCCTGTTCAACCGGGATATGATCCGTTTTACCAATAATTTCGTATCGTTCAGAGAACTTTTCACTGCCGGAACTCAGTCGATGATCCAGGCGGGCTCGCTGATAATGGATGGACGCCATTTCAACATGGTGGTCTATGTTGACGATCAGGCTACTCATAAAAAACTGGTACCTAACAGCAATATCTACGTAATGTACCTGAAAATATCGCGGGTGGGCGAGCCAAAGCCCCTTAATCTGGCGGCGGCGGTTACTTCCGGCTCCTCCAGAAATATCTATGTAGGCAAACGCGGAGTCTTCATCGATCATACCGGTCGAGACTGGGAAGCGGAAATTACCGAACTTATCCTGGAACCGGTTTCCATGCGCGAAGCCTTTTTTCTGCCGGTAAAAAAGCTCGGCGAACTCATAACCAGCAGAGTTAATAAATTCACCGAATCAAGCAGTAAAAGCCTCACCACCAATTTGGACAAACAAATTACTGCAACTCCCGCGCCGCCTGCGTCGCCTCCGGCAAGTAATTTCAGCACTTCGGCATTGCTGCTTGGCGGCGGGGTGGGTGTGGCCGCTCTTGGCAGCAGTTTCGCTCTAATCATCAATTCGCTTAAAGGTGTGCATATTGTAAAAATACTCATCAGTATCGCTGTTCTCGCCTTTATCGTTTCTTTGCCGCTTATCATCACTGCGGCGGCGAAACTGCGAAAACGTAATTTGGCGCTGTTTCTGGAATCAGCCGGATGGGCGATCAATTTTGAAATGCGGCTGACCCGTAAAATGGGTAAACTCTTCACCCGGCGCCCACGCTTTTCCGGCATTCTTGAAGATGTGGAAAACTCGCAAAAGAAAGGCGAAAAACCCGTATGTTTTTGTCGTTATCTGTTGTATGCGGCGATTATCATCACCCTGCTGACCGCCATAATCGTGACGGTCAACGTTAAGTAACAGCGGCAACAGGAAAGTTTTTGCCGTTCCGCGCGAGTATTTCATCGGCGATTATGAAAAAAGCCAGATTGAGACAGTTGTCGAATGGACTGGAGTTATATTTCATTTCCAGCCATATTTTGAGCATCAGCCAGATGGCGGCGGAAAGAAATGTATCCTGCTGCAAAGTGGATTCGGTGATGGTTCCGGAGGGACTGAAACAGGCGCGTATTTCCTCCAGGAACTTATCCGGATCAAGACTGGTTTCTGATTCCGGCAGGGGCATACGCCGGAACAATATCATCATCAGTTTTTCCACTCCGGCGCGGAAATCTCCGGAATCGTTATCATCCATTATTTTAGCGAACAAAGTACGTTCGGCGGCGGACAATTTTTTCTGTAAGCGGGACTGAATATTCTTCATAATCCGTTCAACCGGACTGCCTGGAGATTGGGTTTCCTCTTCAAACAAAGAATACACCCAGGATTTGCGTTTTTGCGTCAGGCATAGTGTCCTGATCAGTGCGATCATACACTGACGCTTGAGCACCGGACTGTATTCAAACGCATAAGCATTATATATTTTGCGGGTATGCCGGCAATCGCCTATTTTGCCGATGGCTTCCGCCGCCTGAGGCCATTTTCGGCGATGTTGTTCGCTGTCCATGATGGCGCTGAGCATCTCCAGAGCATGCTCGTCGCCGATTGAACCGAGCGCAAAGATACAAGCCTGCACCAGTGAATCATCGGTGTCGGAGAGATGTTTTTCCAGCGCCGAGACGGCACGCCCGGAAGAGATATACCCGAGAGCCCGGGCGGCGGCGTCCTGCAAACCCAGTGCGGGAATATCCAGCAGTTTGATAAGTTCATCTTCCAGCACCGGATCGACTTTTCTGCCAAGACGGGAAATATTGTACACCGCGCTTTCCCTGACCCTGCTCGACGGACTGTATAAATCATTTATGAGTTCGGACGCGATGATATTGCTTTTGACCTTACTTAACGCTTCTATGCGATCGCGTTCCGGCATCGGGCGGGACAAGGCATGAGCATGATAGACCGTCCGGAACGGATTGTTTGCCAGAAGTATACGCACTACTCGGGTGGTCGACAGCGAACCGTATTCGCGGAATTTTAGAAATACCAGAATACTGCTGAAATATCCGGCGGATACAATAAGAGACATCAGATTGAAGGCGGATACCGGACGATTGAAAATAGACGCCGGAATATCCAGCAGGTCATATACCACACCGCTGGCACTGGCGCCGGTAAATGCCAGCAAGCCGTTGACCGCGAAAAAAACTCCGATTGAGAAACTGCGGACACTGCTTGTGCCGATAGATGTAACCAACGAAAATTGAGTGGAGATAAGCCCGATATTAACAAATCCGCCCAGAACTATCACTGGAAGCGCCGTAATCCAAGAGCTGCCCGGCAGCAACATACCCCAGAGAATAAACTCCAACCCTTTTAGAAAGGTACATAGAATGATTATCGGCTTACGTCCATATTTTGAACCCACCACCCGAAATAGAAAAGCGGAAAAGAATGCGGTGATACTCGCCACCGCCATCAACATTTGTATGGTCAGCATCGAAAATTCCAATTGCTTCTGCATGTATATAAACACAAAAGGCACAAATAGTCCGGAAAAAAACGCCTGGATACAGAAGAACAGAGTCAGCCGCCGGAAGCGACTGTTACGCCACAACATCCTCAACTTAAGCAACGCGGGAACTATCCTCCTGGATAAACGTTTTTCAGGGTCAACTGCCGGCATTTGCAGAAACATCGCTACAAATCCGCATATTGCGCCAACCCCGAATATCCACGCGTAAGTCATAATCTCGCGTCTGCCGAGAAAGTCCACAATCAGACCAGCGCTTATAGCACCGCCGATCATAAATACTTGGGACACTCCCGCGCGACGGCTCCAGAACTGATTGCTCTCACGCGGCGGCACCAGATCCCCCATCCACGCGAACCAGACTGATGACCCCAGTTGAACCGCCAATTGTGACAAGGCGAAAATAAATATAAACAGACCTGCCGCCACCCTCGCGTCAAACTGCTTCCACAAACACAGCAAAATAAAAATCAGTACAAACGAACTGTAATGCAGCGTAGTTACTCCCAGCCAGAACGATTTGCGTTTGAAATACTTCTGTTGTATGAGCGAACCGATGATCTGAAAGGGCAGAAACAGCGACAGCATGGAATTAACCAGACCGATCTGAAGATTGGAAAAACCCAGTGCGATAAACAAGCCCGAAAGTACCGGGCCGGTAGTTGCGACCAGAAATATCGTCCATACCGCTGTACTTGCAATGGTATAGCTTATGCCTCGTTGTATAATCCTGTTGCTGCTGCGCATAATACTTTATCGACACGGTAATTAACCGCTATTTGATTCAAAAATGTTTAAACTTTTTATGTCAGGCGCATACCTGAAAAAACGCGCCCTGTACTTAAGCTACTATGCCGTGTCTACCGTCAAAGTCAATGGTTTCCCAAAAGCTTTAAGCTTATTTTACAGTTGTTCGGGGTATTTGACTTTACCGGAGAAAATAGTTTCGTAGCATTCTCCGTCGTAATAGTTTTCCTGAATGCTCACCTTTCCGCCGCCTTCGGGCAGATCAATGGCAAACGCCGGGGTCGCCAGCGAAGACAAACGCGGACGGCAGTAACGCAATATTTCTTTGCCCTTTTCTATGCCTGTGGCAAAGTGCCTTACCCCTGTAACCGGG
>JAFGXT010000366.1 GCA_016936495.1 Victivallales bacterium | reverse complement strand
CGCAGCACGGCAGGAGGAACGGGACAAGGCGATACTCAAAGAGCGCAAAGATTCGACCTTTGACGTCGAGACCGATGTGCGCTTCACTGCCGGTAGAAGTTTTGAGAATTATGAGAAATTTGCTCCGTATGTGCTTTCCGCTCTGACGGTTGTCATTATAAGTGTATTGCTGTCGCTGTTCTGGCGGCAATGGGGTGTGCGCCTTGAGACGCCGGTTCCGAAGAGTTCCCTGCAAATCGCTTTTATCAATGCGATTCTTATGTTCGGTGGAACTTTTGCCGGAGCTTTCTGTATCGGTCAATCAAGAGATAAGACTTTCCGTTGGCTTCGCACCGTGGGCTCATGGCTCATCGCCGGCGCAGTCGTCAGTTTGATCGGCGTAATTTCCGCCATGAGCTACAGTTATGGCAAGACAGAGGTTGATGGTATTCTTGCTCGGGTTATCCTGATTTTCTTTATTGTCCTTGATTTTGAACTGGTTATAAATTTTGTCACTGAATTCTACCGCCCGCGTACCATTGAAGAAGTCAGACCGGTATACGAAAGTCGTATTCTAGCTCTGTTCACCGAGCCCGGTGGAGTAATGCGCAACATTTCTGATACTTTAGACTATCAGTTCGGATTTAAGATATCCAAAACCTCGCTGTATATTTTTATTGAACGCGCTATTATCCCGATGGTGCTGTTGTGGTTGCTGATTTTATGGGTGTTTACCGGATTTTATGAGATTAAACACAACGAAGTAGGTTTTTTGGAAGTTTTCGGCAAAGCTTCGGAAAGGGTATATGAACCCGGCGTTTATTTCCGCTGGCCTTATCCGATTGGACGGATGAACACTGTTTCATGTGATATTATACATAAAGTCAGAGTCGGTGCAGAACTGGAGGTCAAGGATGGCGAACTTGTTCAACCACGGGTAATTGTCTGGACAAAAGAACATTACAAGAAAGAGCGCGATTACATGGTCGCGGTTCAGCGCAGAGACGACAAAGAGCAGATTACCACCGGAGCAGTATCAATGCTCGGCGCGAGCATACCCATCGACTTCACTATCAAAAAATCCCAGGTATGGGATTACCTCTATGGCAATATCGACCCGAGCCTGATGGTCAAAAACATCAGTGATCAGGTGATAACCAAATATTTTTGCAGCGTTGATCTGTTTGGTGTGATGTCTATCGGACGTGAAAAGACCAGTCAGGATTTGATTCGGCTTATTCAGCAATCTTGTGATGAACATAATTTGGGTGTGAATATCGTTGCCGTCAATCTTCAGGATGTGCATCCGCCGGTTAAAGATGTCGCCCCCGCCTTCCAGGACGTGGTGAACGCCAAGGAAAACATGCATACTGAAATACTTAAAGCTGAAGCTTATGAGATTGAAACCATACCGTTGGCACAATCAGAAGCCGTGAAAATCGTCTCCGATGCGGACGCGTACAGGTATAATGTTCAGGTAGTGGCAGCGGCGGAAGCGGAACGCTTCACCAAACAGCTTCTCTCATATCAGATTCTTCCGAATTTATTCAAATTGCGTACTTATCTGGATATGCTTGAACAGGATGGCGGTAAAGCCCGAAAATATATTTTCTCAAATTCATTGTCTCGCGAGGTATACGAGATCAATCTGGAAGAAAAAACCCGGCTTGATCTGCTGGATGCCGATCTCGGAAATATAGCAAGATAAAGTTTTAATAAAAAATAAATAAAATTCAAGGAGACTGTAAATGTCAGCGGAAAAAGAAAATAAAACAACCAGACATTGGGGAACAATTTTTCTGGGCGTGGTCGTTGCCATCATCTTTCTGACGATAATCTTTTCATTCCAGCTAAAAACTACTGAGTGCGCGGTGGTGTCCACTCTTGGGCGACTGAGCAGGGTCGAAGAGGCCGGATGGCATTGGCGTTGGCCGTATCCCATTCAGAGTATTCATAAGTTTGACAACCGCGTACGCTGCTTTGAAGGCATTTACGGTAAACTTGAAGAGACTCTGACCCGCAACGGACAGAATATCATCCTTGGCACATATGTAAATTACAAAATCTCCGATCCTGAAGAGTTTTATAAGAAAATGCTTACGGTGGCAAATGCAGAAAGTCAGTTGAGCGACTGGATGAGAAGCGCAAATAAAATGGTCGCCGGACAGTACGACTTCGAACAGTTCGTCAACACCGATCCGAAATTGATCAAACTTGGCGAGATGGAAAAAAAGATCAAGGCGATACTGCAAAAGACCTCAGCCCCGTGCGGAATGGAAATCATGTCCGTAGGCATCAATTATACCAATATTCCGGAAAGCAATAGTAAAGAAGTTTTTGCCCGTATGATAAGCGAACGCGAAACTATCTCCAAAGGGTATCGCTCGCAAGGCAAAAAAGAAGCTCAAGACATCAGAACTGAAGCCGATAAGAAACGGATGGATATTATTGCCGACGCCAGAGCTCAGGCTACCAGAATACGCGCCGAAGGTGATGCTGAAGCCGCTAAATTTTACGCCAAGTTCCAGGAAAATCCGGATCTCGCGGTGTTCCTGCGTAAGCTTGATTCTCTGAAACGCGTTATCGGTGGCAGAACTACACTGATTCTGGATACCGACTCCGCTCCCTTCGATCTCTTGAAGATGGGTTCAGAGAAACTTGACACGCCAAAGAAATAACCCTCAGACGGAGTTGATTTATGAATAACATGCAGCATTCGGAACAATCTTACGGCAAGTTTGATCTTGGCCTGAAGTCGTTCATAAAGAGTTTGCAGGTGGCGTTCTTCGCCATGGTGGTTCTCATCGTCGGACTGCTGGTGTACTTCTTTGCCTTCGAAGGTTTTATCATTGTCAATGCCCAGGAGAACGTATTGGTGCTGCGACTCGGTAAACTGGTGGGCGTTCTTGACCAGAACTGGTATTGGAGATTTCCGCGCCCAATCAATGAATTTGTCAAAATTAAACTGAATCCACAAGTTTTCTATGTGAATTTCGAGGCGATGCCCACTCCGACACGCGGAGATGGCCCCCCTCAGGGACAGCCGCTCGCTCCCGGTAGAGATAATTACCTCATTACCGGCGATTTTAATATCATCCACACCAGCTGGCAGGTTACATATAAAGTCGTTGACGCCAAAAAATACTATGAGAAATTTATTTCCGCCGTTGCTCCTTTTGTAGGAAAAAGTGCGGCTAAAGGCGAAAACTTTTATCCCGGCGGCACGGTCGTAAACCTTCAGAATATGCTGCGTAATGTAGTCATTAAAGTTACCGCCGGACAGAATGTGGACAAGACCCTTTACAGCAATAACGTCTACACAGGAGAAGTGGAGCGCAATTTCAAAAGCGCGGTGCTTGATCTCGATGCCGGAATCGTCATTGATTCGGTGAGCTTGCTCAGTTACGGACCGCCGCTTTCCGCTAAACTCGCTTTTGATGAGGTCAGCAGCGCCCAGCAGCAAAAAGATGCCGAGGTTAATCGCGCATTGACTTACAAGGTGGAAACCAATAATAACGCACTTGCCGAAGCGACAATTGTTCTTGCCGAAGCGGCAAACTATAAAACCCGTATCGTATCCGAAATCGAGTCGGAAACTTTCTACTTCAACAGTATTCTCAAAGAATATAATCAGAGCCCGGAAACTATCCTGGTGGCGCTGTACAACTCAACTTTATCAGATGTACTGAATGTTGTCAAGGATAAATATATCGTTTACAAGGGTGGCGAAGACAGCCACCAGCAGGTCAGATTGAAAATCAATGCTGAACCCAAAGACGTAAGTAAAAAGTAATCAATAATATAACATAAGGGTGTAAATATGGCTGAGGCGATTGCTGCTGCAACAGAATGCCGACAGGTTAAAGACCATGCGCACGGTAAAGGACATAAGCACAAACATGCGCCGGGTATTACCTGCCCCACCTGCGGAGACGCCGACGGGCATCATCATGACCGCTCAATGGGACGGCTGTCTTTTGCCGCGATAGGCGGTTTCTTTGTAATTAATTCATATCTTCTGGCATGGTTTTTCCCCGCGCTGCAATTCTCTTCTTCGTTAAGCGCGGTATGCGGCGCCTTTATTCTGGCATATCCGATAATTATGACTGCCGCGAAAGACCTGATGCGCGGAAAAGTATATATGAACGAGCTGGTGGCGTTGGCGATACTCGCGGCTTTGGCGGGAAAAGATTTTCAGACTGCCGGTATTATAGCATTTTTCCTGCTCATAACCATCATAATCGAGTCCAGAACCGCCAGTGGTGCACAACGCTCCATTGAAGAACTGGTCAAACTTACGCCAAATACCGCCGCCAAGCTCGTGAATGGCGTTGAGACCGAAGTGCAGGTCTCCGAGCTTGCCATAAATGACGTCGTCCGGGTACGCCCCGGGGATAATTTCCCGATAGACGGTATCATTGTCAAAGGCGAAAGCACGGTCAATCAGGCGTCGATAACCGGGGAATCTCTGCCGGTTGAAAAAGAAGTCGGCAGTGAAGTCTTTGCCGGAACTCAAAACCTGACCGGTAGCGTCGAAGTACGCGTTAACAAGCTTGGCGAAGACACTACACTTGGTAAAGTCAAGGATATGATACTTCAAGCGGAAAGCAGCCGCACTCCCATTGTAAGAATAATTGACCGTTATGCCGGATTCTACACCCCTACGGTGATGATGCTCGCGGCGTTGACCTGGTGGATCTCCGGCGGCGGCGCCGAAGGCATGCAACGGGTTATCACTCTCATGGTCATCGCCTGCCCCTGCGCCATCGTACTGGCTACTCCTACTGCGGTAGTAGCGGCAGTCGCCGCAGCTGCACGACTGGGCATATTCATCAAAAACGTGGGGCACCTTGAACTGGCTTCAAAAATCAGAACCTTTGTATTTGATAAGACTGGAACTCTGACCGATGGAGTATTGTCCGTAGCAAGACTTTCTCCGGTGGAAGGCGTTGAACCTGCAGAATTGCTGCTGGTGGCGTCATCCGCAGAAGCTCACTCCAACCATCCGACCGCTAAAGCCTTACAGAAGCTGGCAAAAGAAGCCGGACTGAAACTTAAGGAAGCCGTTGATTTCCAGGAAGTCCACGGTAAAGGCGTACAAGCCAGGATTGACGGAACTGTATACAGCCTTGGACGCCTGAACTGGCTCGAAGCTCTGGGCGTGGACGCCTCCGGTATACATACTGGCAAAAAAGAAAGTGAAGCATTCGGCATGAGCGTTATATATGTGGCTGAAGGCAAAAAACCAATGGGCTGGATCGGGTTCAAAGACAAACTTCGTCCGGAGTCACAACAGATAATTAAAGATCTTAAAACCGTCGGCGTCGAACGCTGCGCCATGGTTACCGGAGACCGCGAATCTGTAGCTGAGACCATTGCCTCACAAATCAGCATTGACGACTATCGCAGTGAATGTCTACCTGAGACCAAAGTCGCGTATGTGGAAAAAGTAAAAGAACATTCACTCGTGGCGGTAGTCGGTGACGGTGTGAACGACGCTCCGGCGCTGGCTTCCGGTGACCTTGGTATAGCCATGGGGGCAATCGGTAGCGACATTGCCGTCAACAGCGCATCTATCGCGCTTATGACCAATGACCTGCGTCGTATTCCCATGCTGGTTGTATTGTCCAGAAAATCCCGTACGATCATCAATCAGAATTTGCTGATCGGTATGGTGTTTGTTTTTGGCGGCATGATCCTGTCCGTATTCGGCTGGATGCGCCCGATCACCGCCGCGATACTCCATTCACTGAGCACGCTGTTGATTATCTTTAACAGCGCCAGACTGGTCAGAACAGGTGAGGAACTGACTATGGAAGACAATCGTAAAGCTCAATCTGAACTTGAATAAATTGAATATGACAATGGTGATATGATGGCAGATGACAATAACAGAACCCCGGTTATCAAGGCATTGGGACTGGGCAAGGAGTTCCGGGATTTTTGGAACCGTCCCAAAGCTCACGCAGTCAATGATGTGGACTTTCAAGTATACGACGGGGAAGTTGTAGGTTTGCTCGGTCCCAACGGGTCTGGCAAGTCAACCACAGTGAAAATGATTCTGGGCTTGCTTTATCCGACCGCCGGGAACTTAACCGTTTTCGGGCGTTCGCCCCGGGACGTCGAGACCAAAAAGCGTATCGGCTATCTGCCGGAAGAGACTTATCTGTATAAATATCTTACCGCCGGAGAAACGTTGGATTTTTTCGGTTCTCTGTTTAGCATCCCCTCCGGGGAACGCGAAAAACGCATTGAACAATTGCTTGACATGGTGGGGCTGGCTCATGCCAGAAACCGTACCGTGGGTGAGTTTTCCAAAGGAATGCAACGTCGTATCGGCCTGGCTCAGGCAATGATAAACGATCCTTCGCTGCTGATTCTCGACGAGCCGACTTCCGGGCTTGACCCGATGGGTTGTCGTGAAGTAAAAGACCTTATCCTTAATATGAAAAAGCGTGGCAAAACAGTGCTGGTTACCAGTCATCTGCTCAGCGATGTTGAAGATATATGCGACCGGGTGATAATTCTTTACGGCGGTAAATTGCGTGCCGCCGGTTCACTTGACGAACTGCTCATCAAACCCGAGGAAAGCACCATTACCACCCCCATGCTCAAACCGGAAGTCATGGAAAGAGTTATCACCATTCTGCGAAATGAGCTCAAGGGCGAGGAATTCAAAATAGAAAATCCACGCATGACATTGGAAGAATATTTCCTCGACGTGGTCAATAAAGCCAAAGCGGACAGCGTCTATACCGCCGGGGTGGTCAATAACGGTAAGATCGCCGAATACCTTCCTGAAGCCACACCGCCAGAGGAAGCTGAATCAGTTCTGCGTAATCTGGTGAAAGAAGAAAAAGTTTCTCAGATAAAAGAGGAAATTGTCCAGCAGGAGCAGACTGAAGCGAAAGCCGCCGAAATTAAGGAACAGGCGATACAGAATAATCTGCTCAACAGTCTGACCGATGACGAAAAAGCGGAAAAAACTCCCGGCGAGGAGGAGCAGAAAAAGCTCCGTCAGGAAAAAGAAGAGTTGTCGGAAGTCAATGACAAGCTGCGTGATCTGCTCTAAGTAATCTTAATAACAATTCAATAAACAGGTTTTATATAGACAATGGGCGCATTCTGGAGTATAACTAAACTTACGGCGAAATCGGCATTGCGGTCGCATGTGTTTCAGCTTTTGCTGACAATACTGGTGCTATGCGCGTTTCTGGTTCCCGCCACTATTTCCGGAGACGGTACCGCATACGGTTTTATCCAGATATCCCTGAAGTACAGTTTGGGCGTAACCGCCTTTCTGCTGTCGTTGACGACCGTCTGGCTGGGGTGTTTTTCCCTGTCTGCCGATGTCGAAAGCTATCAGCTGCACATGATTACCTCAAAACCGGTATCCAGGGTCAAAATATGGCTGGGAAAATGTTTTGGCGTGATTCTCATCCACGCGATATTACTGATTATTTCCGCCGCGGTTATTTATACAATAATTATCTGGCAGTATCATCGCAAAGATTTCTCCGCCGCGGACAAGGAGAAGATTTCCAGCGAAGTGTTGATTGCCCGCCGGGTGTTCTATCCTGAATTGCCGGACATAAATCAGCTCGCTCGTGAGATGTATCAGCGCAGGATTCAGGAGCTGGCGCGGGACGCTCAAACCAAAAATCTGCAGATCGATGAAAAAGCGGCAATGGATGAAATGCGCAAAAAAGCGCTTGCCAGCTTGTCCGAGGTGGAGTTCGGTCCCGCCAAATACAAGAGCTGGGTATACCGGAATCTTCCCGCAAGCCTGAGACACACCGAAGCGGAGATCAAGCTTATCCTGGACGGCAAACTCCCGCCGGAACTGCGGAAGCCACCCATGTACTTACGTTTCCGGATGTATGTGAATAAGATTTCCAGCAAAGATCAACGACAGACACGAGGAATGTGGTATGTATTTTTTGACCGCAAAACCGGACGTCAGGTCGATGGTAAAGATGAATTGGAGCCGCATCCGTTCCCGACTTCTGATTATCCGAAACAGTATATGACCGGAGTTTTTCATGAGTTTATGGTTTCACCGCTGGCTTTGCTTTCGGATAATACCGTAAGGGTATTGTTTCAGAACTTCGACCCGGAAAATCAGACTTTATACTTCCAGGTTGCGGATGGTCCCAAGCTATTGGTTCAGGTGGGCGGTTTTCTGGAAAACTATGCTCGTGCAGTACTTGTGATTTTTCTGCGCCTGGTGATACTTGCGGGATTGGCGTGCGCGGTGGGCGGGATAATGTCTATGCCTACTGCGGTATTTTTAGTATTTTCATATCTGGTATCAGGGATATTCGCTGACTTTCTCATTGGTGCGGAAGGTACAGTAGAAGGTGTGATGGGATTCATCGGCTACTGGGTCAGCCAGGCACTGATGGTCATTGTCATCCCGATGCAGAAGTTCGAGGTGTCGCATTTTATTTCCAACGGGGAATTGATAGAATGGTCATTCATCGGCGGATTGTTTTTTAAATATTTTATTCTTAAAGCCTTGCCGATTTTCATCATCGGTATTCTGTTATACAGGCGCAGGGAATTGGGATTGGTGGTCAGAAAATGAGCAGATTCAAAATTTTTATAATGTATTGTGTGGTCGTCGCTATTTCGGTCATTCTGCTGATCGGCGTAAGCGTCAGCTCCAGCAATCTTAATACTTTGGTCAAAGAGCATCATCTGCATGCGACCGGGCAGGTCAGCAATGCACCGCCGCTGGTTACTTTTACAACGGTAGCGCTGGGGAGTTTCAGAGGTATTCTGGCAGATTTGCTATGGCTCAGGACTATTGCCTTGCAGGAAGAAGGCAATTATTTCGAGATGGTGCAATTGGCGTCATGGATTACCATGCTTCAGCCGAATTTCACCGGCGCGACCGCATATCTGGCATGGAATATGGCATATAATATATCTGTTACGTGTTCAGACTTTGCTGACCGCTGGAAATGGATTCAGCGCGGCATTGAACTTATCCGCGACGAAGCATTACAGTACAACAAGGAAGATCCGTTGCTGTACAAAGAGCTCGGCTGGATATACCAGCATAAAATCGGCAATATCATGGACGACGCCAACTTGTATTATAAAAATCAGATCGCGCTTCAGATGATGCGGGTGTTTAATGGCGCGGAGCCGGATTGGGATATCTGGAGCAGAACACCTCAGACTTATAGCGAGTTTACACGGACTTTGAGCAAGGAGCAGTTGGACGCGTTAAACAAGGTGCTTACCGAAAGCGGTTATGCTCCTTTTTATAAGTTGTCCGATTATTTCAGAAAAGAAAATAAGCTGCCTGAAGCATTTACCGCTTTATATAAAAATAAACTGGAACAGGAACAGCTCGAAACTTTTCTTCGGGTCTTATGGTTGGTGGATGTTTATAAGCTTAATCCGGTACTTATGCACGAACTTAATCTGAAATATGGCAAGCTTGACTGGCGTCTGCCCGAATCCATGGCGATATACTGGGCTACTATGGGGTTGAAGATGACGCCTTCCGGCAAGGACATCAGTTGCGAGCGCATGATTTCGCAATCCTTGAAAGACGCTTTTATGGGCGGCAGACTGTTGATGGTTGACGCGAAAAATTATGAAACCATCCTGACCGTGCCAAATTTCAATGTAACCGATTCCGTGCTGCGTGTTTATCGTGAGGCATACGAACGCAATCAAAGCTCAAGTTTCAGATCGGCTATGCTTAATTTCATGAAAGACGCCGTTGTAATAATGTATAATTTTGGAAAATACACTCAGGCGAATGAGCTCTACGGTCAGCTCAGAAAAGAGGAGCCGGGACATTCTGATTATCGTGGCAGTCTTGACGCTTTTGTAATGAAGGAGTGGATAGAGGACGTACGCGACGCCAACCCGAAACAGGCAAATGATATTATTTCCGGTCTGATATTCCGCAGTATCAACTTTTTGGTCTTTGGGGATATCGACGCCGCCATTTCTTACGAACGCAGAGCCAGGATGGTGTACAATCTTTATATGCGCGAGAATGCCGACGTAGCCGGACGTACAGGTCTCGTTCCTTATAATGAGCTAAAAAGCAGCATAACTAAATCCTGTCTGGAGAATTTCCCGAAGCCGTTGGCGGACATCCTTCGCGCTCAGCTGGAAGCGCAAAAAGCCAGAGAGAAGGAAAAGGAAGCGGAAATAAAAGCGGCGTCAAAGGTACAGCGGTAAAGATCCCGGACCGTTGCGGTCAAGTCCCGGACTTTGCAGAATATGCTTAAGCTCTTTTTGTAATTTTGCTTTGTCCTGCGGGAAACGCCCTTCCAGCGGAATTGGATTGGAGCTGTGATTAGCCCTGAAAACCGTTCTATCCAGTTCCAGTTTATCAATGATGCTTAACAATTCTTTGACCGCCTGATATTCCGTTACCGCTTCATATCCCTCAAACATTTTGGAGCCGGGCACTTTTATGAAGCGGAGCGCGGAGAGCAAACGAGGCTGCATGAGATTGAGAGCCGCCGCAGTCCTAGCCGCGTGTTGAGCCGAGCCGTGTTTTCCGGCAAGACCGGGCAGAATCATAACCGAAGCTTTAAGTCCGCATGTCTGGGCTGTATTGACCGCCTGGATCATATCTTTGACTTGTTCTTGTTTGTTGACTTTATCGAGCAACTCCTGATCGCCGCTTTCGAGACCCATGTACAGGGTGTTAAGTTTGAGTCTTTTTAGTTCCCGCAATTCTTCCGTGGAGCGTTTCAGAATGGAGCTGCCATTGGCGTAGATGTTCACTCTGGCGAGCCGGGGGAAGACATTATTCAGGTGCAACAGCATGGAATGCAGGTGCGAAAAGGGCAGATGCAGCGCATCGCCATCACCGAGAAACACGCGCCGGGTATGCGGATAGCGTGCCGCAGCCGAGCTGAACTCGTCTATGATCTCCGTCATATCGCGTTGCGTATAGCGTACGGTTTTGTACATTCCGCAAAACCGGCAACTGTTATGGGGGCAACCATACGCCACTTGGAAAATCAAGCTGTCGGCTTCCGCCGGGGGTCTGAATACAGGTTCGACATATTTTATCATAATTGGGGTTCCGGTAAGTCTTTCAAGCTCCGGTTGAGGGAGCCTTGTTTATAGCCCTCAAGATTAAGAAGCACGGCTTCAAATCCCAACGATTTCAAAATGTCCGTTATTTCTGAACTCAAATCTATAATATGACGGAAAAATAACGGATTTATTTCAATTTCAGCACGACGGTTCATATAGCGAACCCGGCAGGCATTAAACCCCAGTTTTTCGAGATATTCTTCGGCTTGCGCAACCATTTTCAAAAGATGGCTTTCCAACGGTACGCCATATTGTATTCTTGACGCCAGGCATGCCGCCGCCGGGGTGTCCCAATTGAGCAGCCCATATTCCCTGGAGTAGCGGCGGATGTCGTCTTTATTCATTCCTGCTAGCATAAAAGGGTGAATGACGCCGAGTTCATCGGCGGCACGGATACCCGGACGATAGTCATCAACGTCATCGGCATTGGCGCCGTCGGCGATGTGATTGAATCCCAATGTTTCGGCAATGGTCTTGAGTTCGCTCATTATTGCTTTTTTACAATGATAACAGCGAAGGGGATCATTTTTGCGTATTTCGGGATAGGAAAAGGGGTTGAAATCAAATATTTCCAGCTGGATGTGTTCCTGTTGTGCCCATTGCTGGACGAAATCGGTTTCTGTTTGTTTGACCAGTTCAGAGCGGGCGTGGATGAGCAGGATTTTATCGCCCAGGACTTCGGCGGCGGTTTTTGCCAGCAGGGTACTGTCGGTACCGCCGGAAAATGCTATGGCAAGGCGGGGTAATTCGCCGATGATATTTTTCAAATTTAAAAATTTCTGCTTCATTTTGGTTCTCTGCTGGTAATAGATGATTTGGACACAATAGTTTCTGTAGCGGAGATATTCAAGCCGGATACATGAATGGAAAATAGAAAATTGCGTTTGAAGATGTATAATCTTATAAAGAGGGTATAATACAAGGATTTTGATGATGAACTATTTTATAGAATTTTTACTGGAGTTTTGGAATACGACTTGCCGGATGGCTCCCTGGTTGCTGTTTGGGTTTCTGATGGCCGGGATATTGTCCGTGTTGTTCAAACCTGCATTTGTGGAAAAACATCTTGGAGGTAGCCGTTTAGGGTCTATTGTAAAGGCGTCGCTTTTCGGAGTGCCATTGCCTTTATGTTCATGTGGAGTGGTGCCGGTTGCGCTGGGATTGAGAAAGCACGGTGCAGGCAAAGGAGCGACTGCGTCATTTTTGATTTCCACACCTCAGACCGGAGTGGACAGTTTTCTGGTTACCTGGAGTTTGCTGGGATGGATATTTGCTTTATTCAAGGTGGTGGTAGCTTTTATCGCTGGTATAGTCGGGGGGATGACGATAGAGTTTTTTGACCGTGATGATGCTTCGGAAAGTGGAGCAGCTTCAGATAAAAGTACATCTCCATCAGAGGGCGGCAATAAAATAGTGCATGTGTTCAAGTATGGCTTTGGGACTTTACTGGACGATGTTGCGATGACTTTATTGGCAGGTTTATTTATCGCCGCGATTATTTCGATTGTTCTTCCGCCTGAATTATTGAGTGGGTATAGCGGAAGTTATGTGGTGTCGATGCTGGTGATGCTGGCAGTGGGAATTCCGTTATATGTGTGTTCCACGGCGTCGGTTCCGGTTGCGGCAGCATTGATGCTAAAGGGGGTGTCTCCCGGCGCCGCGCTGGTGTTTTTAATTGCTGGCCCGGCGACTAACGCGGCAACGCTTACGGCAATGTCAAAAATATTGGGCAGGCGTTCGCTGGTGGTGTACCTGGTCTCGCTTTCTTGGCTGGCGGTTGGCGCTGGAGTGTTGCTGGACTTTATTTCTACGGCATTGCCAGAGGGCGGCATGCAGGTTAATTGTCATGAGGAATTCAGCTTGTGGAGCCGGTTGTCCGGTGGGCTGCTACTGGGTCTGATATTGTTGTCGATGTTGAAAAAGTTCATTGTCCGCATGAGTGGCGATAAAAGTTCATGCTGCTGCGATATGGATTCTGTTCCGGTCAATGCCCTGCGTTTTCAGGTGCCAGATATGACTTGTGAGCATTGTGCGGGTGCGATAAAGTCTGCGGTGGAAGGTATTGCGGGGATTGAATATTGTGAAGTATGCTTATCCAGCAAAACGGTTATGGTATTTTTTAATGGCGAACCGGAGGCGCAAGCCGTAGAGAACGCCATCCGCACGGCAGGTTATACCGTGCGGAAACAGGTGTAGATAAAAAACGCGGTCGCATCCGGAGCGAAATTTCCTCCCCCTCCGCTCTCGGAATGCGACCGCATCCTATAAGAAAATTGAACAAAATAACCTATCGAAAAGTTCTTGAATATTACGAACTGATTGATTAATCAGCACGTCAGGCTGACAGAAGAACACGAAATTTGATAGTTTATTTTGTGACAGTTCCTAAATTACGGGCGTATAATATCTTCAATAAAAGAGTTGCAATTGAATTCGAGTTCGTCAAGGAGTTCTTGAAAGGCGATGTTTTTTCTTTTGCATGTCTTTTGCAGATATTGAAAGCGGATTTCAATATCTTCCTCGCTGGCGTTTTGCACAAAATCATCATTAAACATCTCATCGAAACAATCAATGCCGCTTTTCAGATAATCCTGCATGTTTCCCTTCCTTATGTTTTGGGGTTATTGAGCATGAGCTCCTTGGTTACAGAAGATATTTTAACACATATTCAGGTAAAGGTCAAATGCTTTTTGCGTAAAATTTGCATGATTTTTTATGTTTTTCAGCTTGTATATGCTATTTTGCTGAAAAACGGTTGCGTCGATTGCGTGTTTTTGCATTTGCGGAAAGATGGTTAATTTGATTATTTACTTAAAGTAAAAAAACGTGTAAACACGGTTGAAAAAAACATCGTTGCGTGTTAGGTTAATGTTAGGGAGTTTATTTGATATCCAAGGATGGGTTTACTGGTTATGATAAAGAGACTGATCAGCATTTTTATGTACGACAAGGCAGACCACAAACTATTGTCGGAAATTGATGATATTTTAAGTGGAGCACATTCACGTAAGCATCTTCAGCGCCTGTTTGATCCGGCATTGCACCCGCGCGGCATCAAAGAACTGGCGGCGGCACGGGAAATCCGTATAGTCTACGCAATGCTGAAACTGCTGGATGCCCGTGAGGGGCTCGACGGCGCCGAACTGCGCGTAAATGCTTTGCGGACTTTGCGCGATGAACTCATGAACGGAACCGACAGTTCATTGCGCATCAACACCGCCAGAGTGCTGCTTCAGACCGTCAAGGAGCTGACCCGTAGCGGCAACAGTTACACCGCGCGTCTGAGACTTGCTCATAATTTGCGCATGGCTTTGACTGGACAGCCGCGCTTTATCCGCCGTCAATTACGCGCGTACCACTTGCTGGAGATGCCGGAGGATTGGACTCAGCTTGCATTTGACGATCATGTGCATGACGCCAACACCAAGGGACGAAAGACACCCACACATCTTATTATGGACGCCTGGATCAAAGGCATACGCCGTCTTCAGGTGATCTATTACAACCATGTTCCGCCGGTGGCGGCGGATGAGTTATTGCGTGCCGCTGAGCTTATGAAAATCAGTGTCAGGATAGGAGTTGAACTGCCTTCGCTTTTTAACGGAAAATTTGTGGAGATGATCTGGACACCGCGCGGTTTTACAGGCAGCACTAGTTTTATGGCTTTTCTGGATAAGGCGGAAATGAAAAAATTTACGGAGAAATGTCTTGATTCCAGTGCTTATGTGAAATCAGTAGTGTTAGCGCAGTTGAAGGAATTCAATGCAAATACGCGTGTGGAACTGAATGAGGTTTGCGGGGTAACATGTCCGCCGTTGACGGAAAAGGACTTTCTTGATTCGGTGGGGATGGGGCAGCCGTCAATGCTGCATCTTTCGCAGTTTATCAGCAACGCGTATTTTAAATTAATAGCGGAAGACCCGCTTTTAAAGGATAATCAGCGATTGTATTTCAAAGTTCACCATGAGCGCATCATGAACCATTGGCTGAATGACGCCGCCACGGAAGTACCGCCGCATAATCTTAATTCGCTGCCGGAAATGATGCGTTTGAGCCCGGCGGAATTGTGTTCCCGGCTCGGCTCTCTTCCTGCCGGATGCAGGTTGACGCTGAATTTGAGCAACATAACTCTTGATGAGGCGGTGGAGATAATTTATGATTGCCGGGGCGCGATCACTCATCTGGAACTGTTTAATCTGAAAGATTATATCATGAATAAGAAGTCTGACGCCGTGGCGGTAAATGAATTCAGGCTGATGCTCAATGCGGGTAATATTATACGTCTTAAGCAGATAGTTCTGGGCGTGCTCGCCGTGCTGGAAGCAGAACCGCATAAAAATAAAAAACGCGTGGCGAAAATGCGGGAAATACTCAGAGAATTGCCGCAACTTATAGAGGTTTATTCCAGTACGCAGTTGTCGGCACGTTTTGGCAGTGATTCGACCGGGCGCTATGAACGTCTTTACGGCATGGGCATGGTAGTGATCGACTCTTTGCCCGTGCTGGAACAGGCACGAATAAAAAATGGCGGGGACAGGGTTCGTAAACTTTTGCCGGTGAATGCGTGTATTAATCTTTGCCGTCGTTATACACCTGTAAGCGGGAAATCCCGCTGGAAGAGATTTATCGCGGAACTGTGGCGCGGACTGGGCAGTCCTTTCGGTTTCGGTTATTCAGTGAGACAGGAATGGGAACTGCCCGAAAACGCTATTGCCATAGGGGATTTTAATGGTAATGTGTGTCCGCTTGGCGGTTACGGCAGTGAGCACAAAAACGAGACCGCGCTGGCGCGTTTCGGTTTGGTTGAACACTGGAACTGCCTTAATTCCAGACTTAAGATGTTTATAAAGGTTATGATAGGATTTATTCCGGCATTTATCTCGTTCATGCTCACCAAGGACTGGTGGTTTTTGTGTTGGGGCGGAGCGTTTATCTGGTTGGGTATAACCGGTGTGCGTAATATTATTCAAGCGGTGCTTGGCGGTGGCGGCTTCAGGCGGCGAGGGTTGTTGCGCTGGAATGATTTTGTCAGTTGGCAACGCATTGCCGATTCGCTGATGTACACGGGTATATCAGTGCCTTTGCTGGATTATGTTATAAAGACTTTGTTCATGGAGCAACTTTGCGGACTTACTGCGGAAACTAATCCTCTGCTGGTGTTCACGGCTATAAATATTGCCAACGGTTTTTATATTTCCGCACATAATTTGTTTCGTGGCTTGCCCCGCACGGCGGTGTACGGCAATTTCTTCCGTGCCGGACTGGCGATCCCCTTATCCATGGCTTTCAGCATCCTGCTGGAACTGGCGCTTTCGGCGCTGGGAGTGTCAGGTATAGCAGGAATATTACAGCAATGGGCGGCGATAATTTCCAAAATCGCATCGGATTGTGTAGCCGGGTTGATCGAGGGGTATGCTGACAGGGTGAAAAATATTGAGCAAAGAATCAGAGACTACCGTAATAAAATCCTCCAGTTATTCTCCTCCTACTCCAGTCTGGATGTGATGTTCCCCGAGGATGACACGCTGAAGCTGCTGCAATCACCTAAGCAATTGTTTAAGAATATTTCCACAGAAGGGCGGCATCTGGAACATCAGTTGATCGTCAATTCACTGGATATGCTTTATTTCGGGATGTATCAGCCGCAGGCGCGCAATACTTTTAAACGGATGATGAATGATATGAGCCCTGATGAACGCCGCATAATAGCCTGTTCTCAGAAAGTGCTTGAACGGCGCAAGGAGATCAGTCAGATGTTTATTGACGGGCTGGTAGGCAAGGACTTTGCCCGCGCCTTGTCTTTCTATCTGAATTATCACCAACGTTACCTGCGGGACATGGCAGAGTTTAAAGCTATTGAAAATAATTAAAACTGTTTTGTCAGACCGTTTTCTGATTTTTATTCGTTAATAAAAAAACAGCCGGAAAATCCATTTTGAGTCTTCCGGCTGTTTAATATTTTATCAAAGTAACGATCTTATTTTTCGGTATCGCTTAATTTTATATCGGAGAATTTGACTTTGAAGCCACTGGCGGTCAGCATCGGGGTGCCGCCTGTGACTGCGCCATCAAGCAATTTAAAGGTTTGCTGAGCAAGCTCTTTGCCGCTTTCATCCAGGATTTTACCATCAATGGATTTCGGCGTCATAGTCAGAACCATGGTGTATTTTTTGCCGTATTCCCAGACTAATCCTTTGTGCTTAACGCTTTTTATTCCTTCATTGGAGCTCCATTTTTTCTGTTTCATCATTTTGAGCTCAAGAAAATGTTGTTTGGGATGAGATTTGTCATTGTCCGGGCGTTCGACAAAAGACAGGCGCCAGAAATTTTCTTTGTCTTTGAAAACCCCCAATCCGGTGGTCTTCCAGGATTTGCTGGTGGCTTCATTTACAACAATATCCGCTTTAAGCGTTAAATTGCTGAATTGAGGAGCATTATTGAGAAAAATGAAATTACCGGAATCGCCGGAGAGCACGTTATCCTCAAATTTCCATTTTGAGCTCATTTTCCAGGCACTGGCGGAATTTAGATCTGCAGGAACATCTGCGGCAAATAATGCGGATCCTGCGGTGAGTACTGCTGCGGTCAAAATAGATTTCAGTTTCATTTCCTCTTTCCTTTGTGAAGTTTAGTTATTATCAGGCTCCGGCATATGCCGGAGCCTGTCAAGAACGTTTACTGTCCTGTCGGCATTGCCAGCAGGCTGAATACCAATGCAAAAATAGCGACGGTTTCGATAATACCGAGAACCATCAGGTTATTGGCGAAACCTTTACCGGTTTCCGCGAATGAATTACAACCGCCAGCCGCGGCTTTACCCTGATACCAGGCTGAAATACCCATGGCGATACCACCGGCAACTCCCATCATCAGATACAGTGGCCAGAATTGTGCCATATCCGCGACTTTACCTTTGATGAAAATCAGCATGATCATGCCGTAAATGGTCTGCGACAGCGGCGCGCCGGCGAACGCCATCAACAGGAACGGCGCCGGTTTGTTCTGTGCGTAACATTTTTTCCATGCTCCGATAGCCGATGCGCCCGCCGCTCCTGTTCCGAGTGCTGAACCGATAGCCGCGAAACCTACAGCGGCATAACCGCCGGCGAGAGTTAAAGCCTGCATTAATTCCTGTGTCATTTTTCTTCTCCTTTATCTATACTGATATTTGTTTTTTTTGCAAAAGGTTTAAAATTCAATCCGGCCCAACGGAGCCCGATATGATTGGAAAACTCCAATGTATTCAAACGTACACCGTGAACCAGCACGCCCATAAAGCACAGCGCCAGATTCAACAGATGTCCGAATAGAATTACTATAATTCCGATGATCACCATTATCACCATGGCCGCGCCGGAACTGCCTTCCCATATAGACGCGCCCATACCGTTAAAGCTGTTGGCGATATAGAAACCCGCCATGCCCACCGCATACAAACGAATGTATGAGAGGATATCGACGAAAGTTCCGATCACTCCAAACGGGAAGTTAAACACATCACCCATGTCACTCCAGTTGATCCCGCAACTTATCACCATTACCAGACCGATGCAATACAGCACCAGAACAAAGTTCTCAATCGGGCCCGGGTAGACCAGCAGTCTCAGGGTAACAAAGAAGTTCCCCCACAAGATCACCGCCCAGCCGATCTCGCCGAGAGCGGCACGCGGGGAATTCCAGCAAATGATGGCTTTCCATAATCTTCCGGTGGTCAGATGTGTTATCGCCAGAATAAAACAGAAGAACTGAATATTCCTATCCTTGATCTCCGGCTTGGAGAAAAAGTCTATGCCTCTCATACCTTCCGGCAGCAGTTCGCTGTTCATTCCGAACCAGGTTCCGGTCAGTGCGCCCCATGCAATGGTGGCAAGCCCGAAAATGGTAAACAGATTGACCGCTTTTTTCCCCAGCGGCGCTTTCACCATGAATCTGGCGACGGTGGCGACGGTGAAAATGATAACGCCGTAACCCGCATCCCCGAGGATCATACCGAAGTATATGGTCAGGAAAAACAGGAAGCATACGCTTACGTCGATCTCGTTATAACCTGGAGCGATACCGAGAAAGTTCATCAGCGGTTCCACCATTCTGAAGGCTTTGGGAATCTTCAGCAAAGTAGGAACGGCAGGATTGTTTTCATCGGCCTTTTCATAATGCAAAGCCCAGCCATGTCTGGCGGCGGCCTCCTTCAGATTATCCATCTCACTGCGCGGGACATAGCCCTGAAGATATGCTATCTGTCCTTCATGGATCATGCCGTCACGGCTGTTCAGGAAGTCAAGTTTTTCTTCGACTTCTAGCTGATATTCCTTGACTAGCTCCAATCCAGCGGAAAGATCATCCAGAGCTTTGTTTATCTTGTGCATTTCACGGTCGCATATATCTGCTTCGCTGAGGCACTTATCCAAAGACATGCCAAGCGGAAGATTCGCCAGCGGCAATGTAGCCGTGTCAACTTCCTCCATTGAGATAAAGGCGAAGTTTAATTTGCCTTTGTCCTCGCTTACTATTTCGCAGGCGCCGCGTTGACGGAGCTTGTCCAAATCGGCCTGAGTGCCGGAGCAAAGGTATACATGGATATCTGACGCCTTGAGCTTATCGACGCTTTCATTGGAAAAATCGCCCCAGGGGCGCAATTTATCAATATCGCGTCTCAGCGCGTCCAGCCGTTTTGAGAACTCGCTGTATTCATCGAGCAGTTCAAGGGTTTTCTCCGCTATTTCCCTGCCGGTATGATTGACTTCGGACAAGCTGGAACTGCGTCCGGCAAGGTTGTTTATCACCTTTTCCAGACTGACCGCAGCCTGCTCGATCTCAGAGCGGTCAACGGAATCGTTTTTGCGCGAGATCTCCACGTGCATCACGCCCAGGTTCTGCAATTCTTTCAGGGCTTGTTCCTTATCGTCTGCCAGGCACAGCAGCGTGGTGTTATACATTTTTACGATCATGCCGCCACCTCCTGTGATTTCTTTTTGGCTATTTTTGACCTGGCAACCGATGCTGTATCCATATCTCCGAGATATATCTGTATTTTACGGATATTGGATTTTGCTTCCGGGATCTTGACCTTTTCAAAGAGGTTCACTCTCTGGGTTGTTGTCCTCAACTCATCCGCGAGCAGACGGTTTTGCTCACGAAGTATTTCGTGTTCCGTCCGTACCGTGATAATCTCTTTGAGCACTTCAATGGCGCTGTCAATCCACGGATCTTCTTCAAACAAATTATATTTAACATTACTGAAACTTATGCTGTCAAAGACGGGTACATCCACTCCGGCGATATTTTTCGTACCGCAGTGCACCTGCTCTTTGATTACCAACGCAGACAATTTTTCCAGCGAGTTTTCCGTTCCGAACAGGTTGACCCAGGAATCGAGCTGTAATTTCAGCTCTTTTTCTCTGGCTTCGTTCTCACGGAGTTTCGCTTGACTCTGGCGTATTTCCATCTGAAGCTGCTGTTTTTTCAACTGCAAAGTCGGAAGGAAACGCGAAAACTGCTTCAGTGCGTCCCGCTGGGCTTTCAGTTCAGTTTTAGTTAATTTAATTTTCGGCATCTTTGTGCCTCCGAATTAATTAAACGTTACTGTTTCGGCCAGAATTGATCAATCAGTTCGGTTTTAATACCCGTTTCTGACTTGTCAAAACATTCATCCAGCGTCTTCCAGCCCAGGTCAAGGGCTTCTTCCAGCGGAATGTTTACCGAAAGATCCATCATCCGTGCTTCAAACAATTCGCCAAACTTCAGCAATTTCCGGTCCCAGGAGCTCATGCTGAAACCCATTGATTGTTTTTCAAGGGTTTCTTTATAATCCGCATAAAGGCGGATCATGGTATCCATAATGGTACGGTGGTCGGCGCGGGTATCCGCGTTGACCTGCTGTTTCAGGCGGCTGAGAGAACCGAAAGGCTCAATACGCTGATTGCGCAGATAGAACTGTCCTTCGGTGATGTAACCGGTATTATCCGGGATCGGATGGGTTACGTCATCGCCGGGCATGGTGGTTACCGCGAGAATGGTGATGGAACCGGCGCCGTCGAAGTCCACTGCTTTTTCATAACGTGAAGCCAGCTGAGAGTAAAGGTCTCCGGGATAACCGCGGTTGGAGGGAATCTGTTCCATAGTGATGGCGATTTCCTTCATCGCGTCGGCGAAGTTGGTCATGTCTGAGAGCAAACACAGTACGCGTTTACCTTCGAGGGCATATTTTTCCGCCACCGCCAGGCACATATCAGGCACCAGCAGGCATTCCACGGTCGGGTCTGACGCAGTGTGAACAAACATTACGGAGCGAGACAACGCGCCGTGTTCGTCAAGGGTATTACGGAAGAACAGATAATCGTCGTGTTTAAGACCCATGCCGCCGAGGATGATAACATCGACTTCAGCCTGCATCGCTATACGCGCCAGCAACACATTGTAAGGTTCGCCCGCCACCGAGAAGATCGGCAGTTTCTGGGATTCCACCAATGAATTGAACACGTCGATCATCGGAATACCGGTACGGATCATATTTTTAGGGATGATACGTTTAGCGGGGTTGACTGAAGGACCCCCGATCTCGACTTCGTCATCGCTTACTTCGGGACGTCCGTCGCGGGGTTCGCCACGGCCGGTGAAGATTCTGCCCAGCAGATTTTCAGAAGTGGAGACCTTCATTGGGTGTCCGATAAAGCGTACCTGATCATCGGTGCTGACGCCACGGCTTCCGGCGAATACCTGAAGGTAGACTTTGTTGTCCTGCAATCTGATGACCTGAGCCAGAGACACGCCGCGCGAGCTGGTAACTTCAGCCAGATCGTTGTAGCCGACGTCGTCCGCTTCCACGGTGATGACGTTACCTGCAATCTGAATTATGCGGTGATATACTTTACGCATTGCAATGCTCCTTTAATTTTTCATCGACCTGAGATTCCAGCTTACGGAACTGATCTGATTCCCACGGAGAATAGTTCCAGTCGGTAAGAACCTGACGCAGCTGAAGGAAATAACTTCTCGCCTGGTCTTTGTTGTCAAAATCAAACTTACCGTCAAGAATAGTGATGAGTTTGTCGAATACATAGCGCTGACGCTCATAGCTGGTCGCGCCGTCTACATCATCAAATGTGTTCTGCTGCAAATAGATATAGTCAAGAAGTTCACTTTTGAGGTAGATCACGAAGTCGGAGATATGCGTACCTTCCTCTCCGATAACTTTCATCATCTGGTTGACTTCATTACCGCGTCTAAGAGTGGCGCGAGCCTGAGCGATCTTCTCGGGATCAACGATACTTTTATATTTGCTCCAGCTGTCCAGCGGCTGGATTGCCGGATAGCGTCTGGCGTCGGAACGTTCGCGGGAGAGACCCAGAAACGCACCTACCACTTTAAGAGTACTTTGGGTAACCGGTTCTTCAAAGTTACCGCCGGCGGGACTTACCGAACCGCCGATTGTAACGGAACCGACTTCGCCGTTATTGAGTTTCACCAGTCCGGCGCGCTCATAGAATCCGGCGATCAGAGATTCGAGATATGCCGGGAAAGCTTCTTCCCCAGGGATTTCTTCCAAGCGACCGGACATCTCACGCAGAGCCTGAGCCCAGCGGGAAGTTGAGTCGGCCAGCAACAGGCAGTTGAGCCCCATCTGGCGATAATATTCCGCCAGTGTTACAGCGGTGTAAACCGATGCTTCACGAGCCGCCACCGGCATTGAACTTGTATTACAGATGATGATTGAACGTTCGATCAATGTCTTACCTGTCTTGGGGTCTTCGAGGTGTGGGAATTCACGGAGGATTTCCACTACTTCCCCGGCGCGCTCGCCACATGCGGCGATGATAACGATATCGGCTTCGGCAAAGCGGCTGATGGCGTGCTGAAGTACGGTTTTGCCCGCGCCGAAAGGTCCTGGAGTACAGAATGTTCCGCCGATAGCTACGGGGAAGAACGTGTCAATCGTCCGCACCTGAGTTATCATGGTCTTCTCTGGGAGAAGTTTTTCCTTGTAAGCCGCGATCGGGATCTTCACCGGCCACATCTGAACCATGCTTACCTTGAGTTCCGCACCAGCGTCGTTTTTAAGCGTGACCAGATCGGTATTAATGGTATAATCGCCCGCCGGACTGGCGCTGGTTACTTCCCAGACACCGCGAGCATCGAAAGGAACCATCGTATAATGTTTAAAGATACCTTCGGGAACAAAACCAAGCCAGTCGCCGGAACGCACTTTGTCGCCGACTTTAGCAATTGGAGTGTATTCCCATTTTTTCTCATAATCAAGAGCGGGCAGATAAAGACCGCGCTTGAGGAAGAAGCCTGACTTTTCCGCCAGGTCGTTGAGCGGGTTCTGGAGACCGTCATAAACTCTGGTCAGCAGACCCGGTCCGAGTTCCACACTAAGAAGTTCGCCGGTAAACTCAACAATGTCTCCGATTCTAAGACTGCGGGTGTCTTCAAACACCTGAAGGTCGGCACGGTTGCCGCGAACGCGGATGACTTCGCTTTTCAGACGATCTTCGCCTGTTATCACGTATGCCACTTCGTTCTGGGTAACCTTAGTATCGAATTCCACTGTCAGCATATTACCGTTGACGCCGACAATTTTTCCTGTGATTGCTTCCTGCATTCAGCAATCCTCCCAGTTATTCATTTATTATTTTAAAACATCTATCTTTATTATTGATTGATCCGTCCGGTAGAAACCTACTCCGCGTCGGCGGAGTTTTTTTCCCCTTGTCTGTCTTGTTCCACCGCCGCGACGATCTCATCGAGTTTGGCGCGTCCTGTACTTACTGTGCGCGGAGTCCATTTCTCTCTGATCATCAGTTTGAGTTTATATACACAAAGTGTGTCAAAATCAAACTGATGAGCGCCTTCGAGGTCATTGAGGAAGCTCCATCTGAGATTATCAAGGGTCTTTTCTTTTTCCTGCGGATCGCTTTGATTACAAGCATCCATGACGCCTTGTTCGACTTCCCCGTAAACTTGCCGTTCTTCACGCTGCACACCTTCGGCGTCTTGTCCGGTATTGACCCGGTTTTTTGCCAGGCGATTGCGCAAATTGGTCTCCCAGTCGTTCCACAGCGCCGATACGGTTCCGCAAGTGTCGGCGGCTGTGGCTTCCGGGATAAGACGAAGAGTTTCCAGGGTATTCATTTCACCGGCGCCAAGCCAGTCGGAACACTGTTCCATGAATTCCTGCAAACTGATCGCCGGTTCCATGTCCGGCATAAGCATCGGCAGTGAACTTACCAGATAATAATATTCAGCCATTCTAATATTCTCTTTGTTCGGATTTATAAGCCGCAAAGGGGAGAGTATCCGCGAGGCGGCTTACTTATCTTTTCCTGGTTCCAGCAGCGCCGCGAGTCTCGGGCCGATAAAAGAACATATCAGATCCGCCAGAGCGTCGTCAGTGAAATCAAAGAATACGTCGTCCCCTTCAAAGCCGATTTTCAGACCGGCACTGAAGTCATTACCGATGGATATTTCCGGATTCTTCTTCAGGTCGGCGGCAATGCCGGACTGGCACAACTGCGCCATTTTATCCGCATCCTGAGCGCTGACACACAGTTCCAGCGAGGGCTTCTGGTCTTTTACCATAGCCAGAATAATCTTGCCCATGAAGTCGGCGGTCATGGTTTCCGCCAGGCTGGTTTTGATAATTTTTTCGAGGCGTTTTTTCAGGTCGTCTTTGAGAGTGAGGATAATATCTCTGGACGCCTGCTGAATGGCGGCTTTGGCCCGTGCTTCAAGCGCGGTCGCGTCATCCTCTGCTTTTTTAGTAATGTTAGCCGCTTCCGTCTTTGCGTTATTCAGAATCTTAGCCGCTTCCGCTTTGGCTTCGGAGATTATACGTTCTTTTTCCCCGTCAGCTTTTTTTACGCCTTCTTCCTGAATACGCTCCAATAAACCCTGAAGTTCCTGAGCCATAGTTCAACCCTTTTTATATTCCCAAATATTTACACGAAAAATCTTTAATGATACAATTTTAGAAAAAAATATATCGTGCAGTAACTTACATGGCATATTTCCAACATTCAAGCAAACTTTTGTTACAAATTTATAATATCTTATCCCGCCGCAGGATAGATACGGTGGACGACAACTGGAGAATACAAAATAAAAAAATCCTGCTGTGTATACTTCAGTTCATACAGCAGGATTGCAATATCAGTGTCAAGCTGGTATTTTAAGACATTTTTTCGATTTCCTCTTCGACCTCTTCAGCGCCTTCGGCGTAGAATTTCTCTTCGTCAGGCGCGAGCTCCTTGAGCAGACGCAGGAACTCCCCGGCATGGACGCGCTCTTCATCGGCAATGTCTTTGAGGACTTCGATGGCAAGCTTGTTGTCGGTGGATTCCGCCAGCTGCATATAAAGCTGAATAGCCTCGTACTCCGCGGCGATCATGAATCTTATGGCTCTTACAAGTTCGGCGTCGGTCAGCTTTCTGTCGCTGGCGAGCCCGGAAAATGGTGATCCGAATTCAGGCATTTTATTACCCCCCTTTGAGTTTTAATTAACAAATACTTGCGCGAAATAAAAAACACATAAATGCGCGTATTGTTTTTATTCGTCGAGCTTGAGCGAGACCTGTTCGGCTTTGACGCCCTTGATCAGATTTAGTTTTCTGGTGAGCTCGTCGCGTTTCTCCGTGTCCCCGACCAGTTCGCAAAAGATAAGTCCGTGCTGAGAGCATTTATCCAGTACGCCGTCATGGATGCCCAGGCGGGTTTTGATGATACATCCCCAGCCGGTAAGGGTTTTCTGAACATTTACCGCGGCTTCATTGCGATGGTCGATAAGAATTAAAAGAGCATGCTTTTCCATATAATCCCTCCTGGAGTTGGTTTTGTCCATAGAATATATTGTACACGCGATAAAACAATAATCAATCCCCATCAGGGAAACTAATAATCCTAAGACCGGAATCTTTTTAATGATGATATTTTGATCAGTCAGTCCGCCACATTAGACGACTGACCGATTAGACGGGATTGACAGATCAAAAAAAGAAAAATATTGCAACCGATACTTTTGTCTGTCTCCTCGAATAGGCCAGGAGGGGGGATTTGTTTTTTTGAATGCTATGTCATATTGCTATGGAGATGTAACGGTTTGAGTGATATTTGGTTCATTGCCATTATTGGGTTTTGTGGACTTCCAGAATTGCATGTCGTAAAAAATACGGTAT
>JAFGXT010000365.1 GCA_016936495.1 Victivallales bacterium | reverse complement strand
TCGAGTCCCCAAGCTTCATAGCAGGGCTTGAGGGCCATGGCTTTAAGTGATACGACACGGTCAAATACGGTTTCGAGGAACATTTTGGCGTATTTACATATAATTCTGGCGTCATTGAGCTGGCGATTGACAAATCCCGGGGTTATTTCTTTCTCCGTGAAGCGCGAGAGTTTGTCTTTCCAGTAATTAAGCTCAATGGAAAGGAAATGTCTTCTTGAGACGATTTTATCTCTTTCCTCCTTGACGGATACCTGTACATTTTTGAGTTTGGCGATTTGTTTTTCCAGAGAATCTATTCTGTCTTTCCAGCCGAAAGATTGCAAACGTTGAAGTATCAAATCATGTTGCGGAAGTTCCGCGGGAATCTTATTACGTTTTTCCTTGCGGTTAAAATCCCGATGAGTAAGGGTCTTATTTTCATCGGAGTTATCCCAGCAACGGCTTCTGGGGAAGGTATGTTCTATGTCATATACCGGATTTGTTCCAAGGAACTCATGTATTCCTATTTTATTCCCGGTATAGGGGCACTCTTCTTTTTGTTCTACCCATAGTTTATATTTGAGTATTTCCGTATCCGTGGCTATATGGGAAATGCTCTTACCTGCGTAATACTTTTCTATTTCTACTTTATACGCGGCGTTATTTTTCTCCTGCTGACGCTGCCATGTATATATGGCGTTGCGGCGGTTGCCGTCGTTAAGTTCACGCGCCATTTCGATATGCACACGGGTATCCTGATCAATGACATCGCGCTTGATCAGTTCATTTATCAATGCCCTGAGGCGATGCATAGTACGCATGAACACAGGATTTTTAAGTGCGGACAAAGAGGGGTCGCCAAGATATATCCTGCCATCCGGGGCTGGGTCGGCTTTACGATAGGTCTCCATGGCTGAGGGGTGATAAAGCACCTGAAGTTCTTCATCAGAAAATCCGAATTTACCTTTAAGAAAACTGTTTATGCTTTCTTTTATCGTAGTTGATTTAAAGAATTTACGCCGTTCGGAATTAGATGACTGCTGGTCGCCGAATATATCAATAAGCTCGTTGACGGCGGCGGCGCGTCTCGATTCATCAAGTTTCCCCCATTTTTTCGTGCCGAACGCGGCGGCACATGAGCTTTCGGCGACGTCCCGATATTCTCTGATTGACTCAGCATTATAATTCCAGGGACGTGAGTCATCTCTGGCTTTGGCGACAAGGACATTGGCGGCGGCGATAATGTTGTTTTTATGACCCACACGGTCTATGACCTTGAACACCTCATCGTACAAAGAACTCAAATCCGGCATTGAGGCGTTTTTGAACAGAGCCGGGATGTTGGCAATAAAAGCGGCATGAGAGTATATATTGCCGGCTTCAAGCAAAGGAATGAATTTTCTTATTGCTTTAATACTGATTTTTGCATAATCCCCTGGTAATTTTATTTTATTGAATTCGGTGGCTTTGTCATCATCAAACCCCAGCCGGGAACGCGCAAATTCAACACGTTTTTCTTGACTCTCAAAAGTGAACAGTACATGCCAGAGATCATAAAGACATTCTTCCGGAGATTTATTTTTCGCCAAAGAGTAAGCAGAACGCACAGCCCCGAGCAATGCAGGATAATCGCCTTTTGGCGTTCCAAAAAGATTCATGAACGAGGCAATGACAGAGCATGACGCAATAGTCTGCTCCGGATGATAGTTAAAAAGATAAGAAGCTGTTGATTCACGGTCGCCCAGACGTCCAAACGCTTTTTTAGGGGGAATAAGCAATTTTGCAAGTTTTGCGAACTTGAAATTTTCTTTTACATGAAACGCCGCCTCCAATTTTCTACGCTCCTCTTCAGTTAAACCTCTAGGCTCGTTGTCTTCAGGAGTTTTTATGCGAATGCTGTTGATAAACTGCAACATGCGGAATATCTCGAACATAGGATGCGATGACGGCGCGCAAGTCTTGCCTTTCTCAAAAGGGCACTTGCCCACATTATGACGCTGTGATCTTAGCGGACGCTGAAAAAACAATTCGCGCTCCAACTTTTGCGCAAAATCAACAGGCAATTGCTGCAATTGCGCGATTTTTGTAAATTCCGCATGGTAATCCTGTTCACGGTCAGTATAACGGCTGCGAATACGCTCCAGTGCTCCAGTTTTGTCCCGTTTCCCATGTTGACCATAAAATTCCCGATAGAAGAACTGCCCCAGCGTCAAGTCGCCTTTGGCTTCCTGCAAAGCACCTATGGAAGACGCCACCTTGCCATCACTGTCCTCGGTAGAATCAAGAGCATTGCTCTTGAAGCCGCGGCGTTGCGCCATGTGATAGAAAGCACGTCCAAGCAAAAAACGGTTTTTTTCTTCTGAAATATCCAATTTGAAAGACGCCGCCATATTGCGTGCGGAATAAGGATTTTGATCAGCGGCGTCATCGGTTTTCAGCCATTCACGAAATGCGGTCTCGGTCGGATATATCTTTTCATTCTGCCATTTTTTCAGTGACTCATCAGGTATAAATGGAGCAAAGCCATTGGAGACCAAAACTTTGAGCACCCCTATCTTACGAAGTTTGCGGCGGAATTTCATACGTCTTGCCGCCCGATATCCGGTACGCTCCGCCGCCAAAGAATATTCGCCTGATTTACTGTCGCCCACGCCTTTGGGAAAGGTGTGCACGCCTTTGTCCAGCAAAGAGGTGATGCCGTTACTGGACTCTATTACTGCCCAACCTATAGAATTAGTACCAAGATCCAATCCAAGAGTCTTCATTTGAAATTCCCCCTTACAATGGTTTAAATTGACATATACAAAAAATATATTATAAATTTACATCTACAGGAAATTACCATGTTTTTACAGGTCGCGCAAGAAACATTTGTTTTTTATTCCATAATTGCTTTTTATTTGCGATAAACCGATAAGCCATACTTGATTTTTCAGCGTTGAGCACAAACATTAGATTAGTGTATAGTTAAACTTCAGAGATGGAAGGGTATGATGATGAAATCCAAGGGCAAGATACTGGTTGTTGATGACAGCAAAGTGATGAGATCGATTGTGCGCATGCTTCTGGAAAACGGCGACTATGAGGTTTGTGAAGCTGGAGACGGGAAAGAGGCACTCAAACAGTTACTGCTCAATCATGACGTGAAACTGGTTACTCTGGACGTCGATATGCCGGTCATGAACGGCTTTGAGACCTGCAAACATATACGCATGAACAAGGAACTTCCCGCAAAAATCAAATCTCTGCCGGTACTGTTTGTAACTTCTTTCGACTCGCTTGAGGATCGCCGCAAAGGCTTTGAACTCGGAGCGTCTGACTTCCTGATTAAGGAATCATTGGAAAAAGACATGCTTTCCGCCGTCAACCGTCTGCTTAATCCCAATGAAAATCTTATCGGTCTGTCGGCGTTGATAGTAGATGACAGTATATTCGCCCGTAAAATCGTCGCCCATGCCCTCAACGGCTATGGAGTTATAACAACCGAAGCTGAAGACGGTCAGAAAGCTTATGACCTGCTGAGGCAGTCAGCCGGAAGTTTTGATCTTATAATCACCGATCTTGATATGCCGGTAATGAACGGCATGGAGCTTACTCATAAAGTCAGAAATGAACTGGAAATGCGTGAAATACCTTTATTGATCCTTTCCGGCACAGGCGACAAAGTAACTCAGATAGAACTATTTAAAGCGGGAATTACCGATTATCTCACCAAACCTTTTATAAAAGAGGAACTTCTAGGACGTCTCAAAGCTCATATTGACGTGATTATGTACCAACGCCATATTCATGCCCTGGAGCAGGAATTGAAACTTGCCCAAAGTAATCATTTCCGTGCCGCCTCGGAAAGCGCCGATTTGCGGCACATCCTGTGTTCAGACATCGCCAATTCCACCCGTGCCATGAACGCCATGCTGGAAACTATTGGAGATAACGAGGAACGTTTCGGCATTTTCCGCGAAGACCTCAACCGTATAAATGCCCACAATATGACATTGCTTAACTATGTAGCGGAAGATAAAATCGTTAAAACGGGAAATATTGAATTACCGCTTGACGCCTGTGATCTAAAAGCAGCAGTCAAGGAAGCGGTTACTATTCTGGACACACCGTTGAACGCAAAAGAGATGAACGTTAACATCAATATTGAAGAAGGTATTCTGGTATTAGTTGAGGATACGACTTTTGTTAACTGCGTATTGAACAACTTGATTGCCAACGCGATAAGGTTTTCGCCTTACGGCTCAAATATCGACATATCCGCTACGCCGGGAAAATATATAGAGCTGTCCATACGCGATTACGGCTCCGGCATATCCCGAAAAACAGTGACAGCGCTCACCGGCGCGCATAAAAATCTGAAAGGCATCGGCGAAGAAAAAGAGCTTCACGGCGGCGGACTGTCCATAATGAAAAAGTTAATCAGTGCCTATGGCGGCAGAATAACGATCAAGTCAGCCAACGCCTTATCCGGTAAAAACGCCAATGGCACAGAAATAATACTCAAGCTTGAATCTGCGATATAGAATTAACTGTTCACCAGTTTTATCGCACGTTTGTCAATGCTCAGCGCGGCAAAGCCGAAGTGTTTTCTTATCCACTCCAGAGTTTCGGGGCGATAAAAAAACACATGGGTCGGGTCATTGGTGTACGACCATTTTTCAAAACACATATCCGGCGTGAATATATGGGTCATACAGTAAAGTATGGCTCCCGGTTTCAACAGCCGTTTGAGTAAGGCAAACTCTTCCGCTGGAGCGTAGAAGTGTTCAATAACCTCGCAGCAGACAATATAATCATAGGTATACTCCAACAGCTCCGAATGGTTATGAAAAAACGGATCATACTGTTTTATCGCATAGCCATTTTCCTCCAGAACCCGGGATATGACCGGTCCGGTGCCCGCTCCGAAATCAAGTCCGATACCTGAATCAGGAGCAAAATCACTCATTACCGCCGAGGTTATGGGACTGACAAAGTTGCGATAGCGTGGATCAAACACATCATTATTATGGGTTTCGTAACGTGCCTTTTCCTGTTGCGGATCCAGCAATGCATGCCTGTCCCGGAATATTCCCCGACACAAGGAACAGTCAAAGAAACCGGTTTGTATTTCCTGAAAATCCGAACAAGCGCACAGGGGACAGGAAGTATTATTATTTGATTCCATTATATTTCTCAGCGTTTAATGAATTGATTTTCGCATTTATTATACTTACGCCTGAGTTTTATTCAAGGCGTGAAATAAAAAAGCCGCCGGAAAGCGGCGGCTTTTACTTTTCATTCAATACTGATTTCTCAATTACGGGCTTCCTCGACAAGTTTCTCGAAGCGCTTGCCGTATTCAACATAGTTGTCAAACTTAGCCTGTTCCTGGAGGTTAGCGGGAGCTTCCTCATGGAAAACCAAAGTCATATGAGGCTCCATGGAGAAACCGCCGTCAAAGCCATTTTTGAGCAAATCCGCGACAATCTCCTTGACCTTGCCATCGCCTTCTCCGGCGAAAGTAAAGTTTGATCGCGGGAATACGCCATCGGTTTCTTCCTGATACTTGGCGTCTTTAATGTGGACGTAGTATATAAACTCACGGACATTTTTGTAAAACTCAAACGCGTCCTGTTTTTTATACGGTTCTTCTCCGATTCTCAAATCGGTAAACACCGGATTGCCCGTATCAAAAATGAGTTTAAACGCCGGAGATTTTATTTTATCCACCAGTTTGAGGGTGTGTTCATAGGATTGACCGCCATAATTCATGCAGTTCTCATGTCCGTAAATTATACCGGCGTCTTCGCACATTTTTACCAGATATTCCACTTTGGGGAACACCTGTTTTTCAACTTCCGGATCAAATGGAGGACGTGTTTTCTGCTGAGCGAAACTCATGCCGCGAATCATTTTGCAGCCAATCTGCTGCATGCGTTTGATCGAGCGCTCAAGCATGGCTATGCTCAGTTCAAAGTCCTCTTCCTTGAAAGGATCTTTGCCCCAGTTGGCGACTTCGCTGCCGAAACAATTGATCTCAACCCCGTTTGCGGCGAGTTTTTCTGCTACCATGTCAAACTTACGGTCAGAAATATTGTGAATGTTGACCCCATCAATATTGCGGGACTCGATATATTTCCAACCCAGTGCAAGGGTCGCTTTTATCTGCTGGTCGATTGAACGCCCGGCCTCATCTGCGAATCCTGTAAAATACATTATAATTACCTCTTTGTATAAAATTTAACCGACGAAATTTTCAGTCAGATAGTCAAAGCTTAACTGCAATGCTTTAAACGGATCATTGTCAATCCAATCACGATCCTGCTCGACGATAAACCATTCAGTGCCGCCATCTTCAGCCGCCTTAAGAATGGAAGCCCATTCAAGATTGCCGCCGCCGATGTGGAACATCTTTATCTGGTTGTCGATAATACCGAACTCTTTAAGGTGCAGAAGCGGGAGACGTCCTGAGAGTTTACTTACCCAGCTGGTGGGATTACCGCCGCCGTGCTGAACCCAGAAAGTATCGATCTCCGCCTGTAAATCGACCGCCACCTCATAAAAAATATCCAGCATGAGGCGGTTATTCAATTTGGTGAACTCAATCGCATGATTATGATAAGTGAGCACCTGTCCGGCGGCCGCCATCTTTAATGCGGAAGCATTAAGCTGCTTAGCCAGTTCAATGGCTTCGGCTTCAGTGGTCGGCACCTTGTGAGGATAAGGATAGGCAGTGTATTTACAATTGAGTTTCTGAAGTCTGTCAATGACTTTATCGACTTCTTCGACAATCTGTACGCCGGGTTCATGAGTGGCACAGCACACCAGACCTTCGCCATCAAGCATTTTTACCAGTTCAGCTTCGGCAATCGGTCCCATACCGGACACCTGGACTGCGTCGTAACCGATATTTTTGACTTTTTTAAGCGTCTGCGCAATATCTTCCGGAGTTTTCAGGTAATCCCGAAGCGTATAAAGTTGAGCTGCAATCTGTGATTTTTTCATCTCGATCTCCCTTTATGGTTAAAATGAACTACTCATATCTACTTTGGCGGCTTTGACTTCACTCTTCTTGAAGGTTGAATTATTAATCAACTCCATGAGCATTGTTTCATAGGCATCACCATCAAGCGGCATATTTACAGTAACACCTTTAAGCCCGGAGTAAAGCATGGCGTTGCCGAATTCCACCGAATTTATACCCTGTTCAGCAGGAGCCAGCGGCGCGCGGTCTTCCAGTATGGCATTGACAAAATCCGCTATCACGTCTTTATGCGCGTTAGCGGAATCCTTACCGCAAGGTATCTTTACGTCCCATACCGGTGCGTGAGCGAATGATTCAGAAGTAGTGGCGCAAAACTCACTGACATTGAGCTCTGTACGTTTAAAGCTAAGTTCGCCGTTTTCCAGCACCAGCCGTCCGCGATCTCCGGTGATTTCCAGGCGATTGGTTCCGGGAGATTCCCCAGTGCTGGTGATAAACGATCCGGTCGCACCATTGGAAAATTCACAAAAAGTGGATACGTCATCTTCTACCTCAATATTGTGATATTTGCCGATGGATACTTTGGACCACACCTTGACCGGAAGCCCAAAGAACCACTGGAACAGATCAAGCTGATGCGGGCACTGATTAAGCAGCACTCCGCCTCCCTCGCCTTTCCAGGTGGCACGCCAGCCGCCTGAATCATAGTAACGCTGAGTTCTGAACCAATCGGTGATGATCCAGTTCACGCGCTTGATCTCGCCCAATTCGCCGCTATCGATAAGCTGTTTGATTTTCATGTGAGCTTTGATTGTACGCTGCTGGAACATCGCCGCGAATTTGAGTTCAGGGTGTTGATTGTGAGCGTCGATCATTTTCTGAGCATCGTTTTTATGAACCGCGATAGGTTTTTCCGACAGGACATGGACGCCACATTCAAAGGCTTTTGCAGCGATAGGCAAATGATCATAATGTGGAGTGGCGATGATTACGGCGTCGATAGTACCGGATTCAAGCATTTCCGTCGCGTTATAAAATGCCTTGCATCCTGCGTCTTTCGCCTTTTCATCGGCTTTTGCCTTGTCCAGATCACATATCGCGGCAAGTTCAGCCTTCTCTATTTCCGCAACTGATTTTATATGGGCGGAGCCCATATTTCCTACTCCGACAATACCAATTCTTACTTTTTTCATTTGTTTAATTTCCTTTTTTTCGTTACTCCCAGCAAAGGAACTCTGGTTTTATGGTTAATTTAAAATCTTTATGGGCTGAAACCGCCCACTCGGCCGCTTTCTCCTCCATCAGACGATGACGTTGAGAAAGCATTCCGACGCCGGGCATTCCGGCAAGATCTTTTATATAGTCAAAAGCCAGCAACCGATAATCCTGTCCCAGCTTGAAACCACGCTTGTCTATCATTGATGTCAGACGGGTGATGATGTTGCAAAAATCAACGTATATCGCTCGAGGAAAGTCATCCCGGCTACGGAACAATTCATCAACAGTACGCTCCATATCCTGTTCGCGTTCAGTGAAGGCATGGACATGCAGCCATGCGGGAGGAATATTCATTTGCTTTTCTATCAGTTTCTGATAAAAGGCAATCTGGCGCTCGGCCACATAGGGATAATCGGTCTTGCTTTTGATACCGATAAAGGCTATGCGTTCACCGCAATTATTCTTGAGCCACTCGAGCCCTTCGTCCAGCCCCGCGCCCACGTCAGTATCAATATAGTCGTAATCCCCATAGCGTCTGCCAATCAGCACCTGCGGAATGCCCGCCGAATTGATATAATCCATCAGCAGCATCTTGTCATACGAGGGTCTGACCCAGATTACCGCGCTGCCCGGACGTACAATATTCTTAAGATTAATATTTATCTCATCGGCACGATAGAGAAAACACGGCACAGAACGCTGTATTTCAGAAACGATATAGCTAGTATAAGTAAGGTCGTCAGCAGTATACAACTTGCGAAAATTCTCCACTACATAAACCCGTGTAATCTCTTCAGTACGTGGAAATAACTCCGCGACATAGGTGCCCGCTCCCTGGCGCGAAAAAACATAACCGTCACGAGTCAGTTCTTTGATGGCGGCGTCAATACTGCCACGTGAACAGGCATAGCGTTTCATGAATTGATGACGTGAATACAATGCGTCGCCGGGTTTCAGAATCCCATTCGCCATTTCCTCAAGTATCTTCTGTTTTATAGTATCGACTTTGGACAGCATCAGTATAATTCCATCATTGAATCACATGCGTAAAGTGCCATACGCACGCAAAATAAAAATAATTCAAGCACTTAGTTAATATACCAAGTCATTTGTATATTTGTACAGCATTTATATAAAAAAAAACACCGCCAACTTGCACACTTGCACAACACAAAGGCAAAAAAATGTATGCGTTTTTATTTTGCATCCATGGCATATCTGAAGCCAATGTCATTCTGATACATGGTTTCATAGCCCATGCTGGCGCAAAACAGCAGATTCTGACTGGATAGACTGCTGGCTCCTTTGATGATATGTATGTCCGGGTCATCATCGAATACGGATGAAGTATATTCCCTGACATTCCCAGCCATATCATATACGCCATAGACAGATACGTCCTGCGGGAAAGTTCCCGGGGGAGCACCATAAGGATATTTTGCCACACCTCCTGAATTTATTTTGGACAAAGCGTTATCGGCTTTCAATTCATTGCCCCACACAAAATTTCTGCCATCAGCGCCGCGGGCAGCTTTCTCCCATTCCAACACTGTCGGCAATCTGTAACTTCTGCCATGCTTTGCACCAAGCCAATCACAATAAGCCTGGGCGGCGGCGAAGGTTATTCCAACAACCGGCATATTTTCATTATACGGAGGCAACACATTACCAGAATCATCCCAGAGATTTACAAATGTCCTTTGTCTACTCATCCGCTTGGCTCGGTTCATCTCCTTGCTCTTAACCGGGAGTTGCTTCCAAAAAGAAATATATTCCTTGAAAGTTACCTCATACTTACTGATGAAAAATCCTTTCACAAAAACTGTCCGGTCAAACTGACTGCCGGAATCTTCATAACCCGCAAGAAAGTCTCCGGCAGGAACATATGCCATTCCCTCTGGAATCTTTTCAGGTATAAAGACATTGATATTAAGCTCGCGTCCGGGGCGGACATACATGTAATAATTAACTACAGCGCGATTTTCAGTCTCAAAGACCGCGAAGTAACTGCCAGGATGGATATTTTTAAGCAGCATTGGAGTTTTTCCTGGTCTATCGGCTAATTCTACTTCACTGCCGTCATTACAGAAAAAAAGTCTTACTTTTGCAGAAACCGGATAAGCATCAATTGACAATATACCTTTCCCGTCAATCAGAGTTCTGACATGCAAATAGGTTTCGCTTGTCTTGTTATTCAGATAAGTCAGGTCTTTGCCGCGCAAGCGAATCAAATTTACCAGACGTCTCATCTCATCATAATCATTAGTGATGACGGCAAATCTTAACTGCTTATAAAATATCTCCGACAGTCCGGTTTTTAGCTCCGCCTGATATTGCCGTATCTTCCCTATGCGGTCGTAAAATGTTATCGCCATATTATAACGGGCGGCGAAAGCGTTTTGGTATTGCCTGAATTCACGCTCAAGATCTTTGAGCTTATAGCTTCTTCCGCTGGCAGTCTCATTTCTCTTCTCTCGCTCCATTTCCCGGAATACCGAATAGGCACGCATCCGGGCACGATCAGCCTCCTGAATATTATAACGGGCGGCGGTCAGAAACGACCTGTATTCAAAATCATTATAAACATCGCTCACAAACATAAACGCGGCGACCGTGATCAAAGCCACTACCACTGTACTTGTGACGATGCGATTCCTGCCGCAGAGTTTTGCGAAACGATTCAACAAGGGATCACGATAAGCCTTTACTGAATAGCCCGCAATAAACCGACGTACATCACTTATCAAAGCCTTCACCGACGCATAACGGTCAGTCTTTTTCAACGCCATAGCCTTAAGGCAGATGGCGTTGAGTTCGCGATCAACTTTATGCTTTGCCACTTTGCCCGGAGGTGGGAAATTACCTTTCACCACATTATTGAGAATAGTTCTGATATTATCAGCATCATTAAAAGGAGATTGTTTATAAGTTAGAAGTGTGTAGAGAATAACCCCCAGACTGTATACATCGCTTTGTTCATCGACCTCGTCAGAATCGCCACCAGCCTGCTCTGGAGACATAAACAACGGCGTTCCCGCGATAGTTCCGTCAAGCGTAAGCATCATATCCCCATGATCTTCCGAGTAAACTCCAAACGCTTCGTTGATATCCTCTTCCTCACCCTTGAATTTCACCAGTCCCCAGTCCATGACCAGCACCTCACCATAATCCCCGAGCATAATATTGGAAGGTTTCAGATCCCGGTGAATAACCCCCTTACTGTGAGCGTAAGCCACTCCATTGCAGATGGAAATAAATATCTCAAGCAGAATTGAACGTGAATATTTTTCCAAATACTCCGGATTGCCAGCTTCAAGCTTGAACAGCACTTCCTGAAGATTCTCCCCCCCTACTTTTTTCATGGTGAAATAAACGCCGACATCGTCAAGAACCCCCATGGAATGAACCGGTACGATATTAGGATGCTCGATCAATGCCGTGGCTCTGGCTTCTCTGACAATACGGCCTACCGAGCGTTTGCGCTTGCGATAAGCCGGACGGAGCACTTTCACCGCCAGATCACGCCCCAGCGTACGTTCATGCGCGGAAAGCACCGAACCGATACCACCATGCCCTATCTCCCGGATATCCTTGAACTGATCCAGACTGCTCACATCCACATCTGTCTGAGTAATACGTCGAATGTGATCATAGCTGATGAACTCTTCGCTGGACGCAAGTCTTTCCGGCTCCGCTACAATGGTAACATCATTGTCGGAGCTGTCGTTGAATTCATTTACCGTTTCATGAGGGTTTACTTTTTTCATTATACCAACATTATACAGGTGGAATCACCACAAAACAAGCGCATGTATTACTCTTTTTCTATATCTTTGATCAGTTGACGGATATTGTTTACCGCCTCGGCGAACCGCTCATAATATCTGTTCTCCGGATTCTTTTCCAAAGGTATCTTATTATTGCGCGATATATCGAAACCGTCATCGAAGACAAAACATTTCGCCAGCGGCGTAGCCCCCTGCTGACCCCGATCAAGAGCAATGACAACGCCGATGAATTTACCATCCCGCGACATCAATACATCACCGATGTCTGCATTGAATTCCGCCATGGAAGATTTGGTATTGTTGCGCACATATAAATATTTATCCTTACCTGAAAGATCCAGAGAACACCTTCCCGATAAATCATTTATATGTTGTCCGAATTCATTTTTCTTAATCAGGAATATGCCCTGAAGCCCCCGTTCCTTAAGTTCTTTATAATACATTATTTCAAGTCCGCCGTTACTGTCCGGCGGGCATTCCACCAGACAAACACGCGGATCATCCATCAATGACATGACCGTGCCGGAAAGACGTTTTGCCTCCGGCGTTCCAGTCAGGTTCCAGGTTACCAGATAATTAACAGTTTCAATGCGACGCAATACTCTGCGCACCCGTGCCATTCCGAAAACATCGAAGAAATCAGTAACCAGATATGTCTTCCTGCCAATCTGCACCTTGGGCAGATATAACGTGGTATCTATCTCCGAATCAAACATCATAAGTTTTCGTTCAGATATATTAATGGAGAACTTGACTGCGGAATCAGAATATTTTTGCAAAATGCTATTTTGCAATTTTTTCTCCGCTTCACTGAGTTTATAGCGTGTCTGGCTGAGCTCTGCCACCGTACTGTCAATAGCCGAATGTGCCTCCACCAGTTGCTTGCCGGTCTCGCTAAGCTCGCGGGACGTACCCTCAAGCCGATCTTCAGTCTTATCCAACTTGTGTTTGGTTGAAGACAAATCCGTTACCGCCGAACCCAATACTTGTTTTACATTTTTCAATTCCACTTTGGAAACACTCAATGCTTTCTCCGTATCACTGAGACGGCGATCGGTAACATCCAACCTGCGGCGGGTCGTAGATAATTCCTTCTCCGTTACACTAAGGCGACCACGCGAATACGACAACTCCTCATTAGCGGCTTCCAGCTTCTTTCGCAATTCTTCCACTGCCAGCTCTTTATCAGATAAAGTTCTGATAACCAAAGCTTCTCTGGTCTTTTGACGCAATAACTCTTTTTCTTTTTCCGCCAGACGCTCCTCAGCCTCCCGCAGACGCTTTTCACGTTCCGTCAATGACTCACGCGTTATATCCAGTTCAGTTTTCACCGAGCTCAGTGACAACATAGCCACCTGATGTCGTTCCTTTTCCTGCTCGAATTCTTTGGATACGTTTTCCAGTTGTCTGGAGTGAAAATATAATTCTTTGCCCAGTTTGTCTTCAGTGCCGGTGCGCTTTTCCACCTCCGCCTGGAGCTGACTTACTTCTGAACTTTTTAATTTCAGTTCACGATCCAACTCTCCCAATCGAGCCTGTTTGAGTTCAAGTTCATCACTTGCCCGCTCCAGTTCGTGTGTGGCGTCCGACAGACTTCTATGCTTCTTTGCCAGTTCGGCTATAATTTTAGTATACCCGCTTTTGTCCATCACAATGCTCGTGGTATTGCCCGAAGCGTCGCTGGCATCCTGCAACCCGGTACTGAGCGACAGTACCGACAGTACAATAAAATCACATATTACTATCAGAATAGATTTATTCACAATATAAAATCCTCCTGACTATTTATTTTTGTCCGCTTCACTCAACAGCTTCTGTCTCAACGGGAAAATCATGCTCGTACGCATAACCACACTGGTTATGATACCCACCAGAGTGGAGGAATAAGCTATCAACCTGCTGGTACTCGGATTAAACGCCATAATAATAAACGCCGACACTGTGCCGAACAAGCCCACATAAAGCGGCAGATCCATAAACACATCGGCATTTTCCAATTTTTTAAGCTTGAGCGCCGCGCTGGAGTTCTCGTCTTTAATACTGAACACCACCGATGCCCCTACGATCAAAGCCGTAAGCTGAATAATAAAAATCCCAACAAACAAACTTTTTGACAATATATCCATACGCCGAGCCACAATATCACTCGCCTGACGTACCACCTCAAGCTCGGCAGCCTCACTGGTTACCTGCACAGCCTCCGGCAGTTTATCATGAAAAACGCCCCAGGCTCCTATCACCACCGCGATTGCAATCACTAGAACACCAGCCATATAAAGATAATATTTTTTCATCGACAAACACCTTCTTTGTTAAAGTTTTATAGAAAAAGAATCACGCTGTTCACGACAACCTTCAACGTTCTAAACAAAAGTTATGAACACATACAAGAATTTATCACAAAACTTCATGATGTGCAAATAGCCACACCACAATTTTCCAAGTTTCCACAAAATGATGTAATGGAGACGGTGCGGTCAAAGGCGGAATTTGACAATCATGAATATCTTAAGAGTTTGAGCGTATCCAAACCAATAACGTAAAAAACTCATATCGGCAAACAGGGACATTTACGTCTATGAACAGATTACTGCCTATAATATAAAAATACTAAAAATAGTTATATTATCAGTCAGAAGCTCAAGGAAAAAGTGCAAGAATGAAGCGATTTTGACCATTGCCAAACATACCCGTACCGACCTCACTGATATTCCAGAGCAGGTCGGTAAGGCTGTCGTTTTTTAGAGTTGATCGCCAATGGTTTCGATGATAAAGTCAAGATCTTTATCGCCGCGACCGCTGAGGTTTACAAGTAATTTCTGATCCGGGCTCATGGTCTTTGCCATTTTCATTGCATGGGCTACCGCGTGAGCACTTTCCAATGCGGGAATAATGCCTTCATAGCGGGACAGATTCACTACTGCGTCAAGACATTCTTCGTCGGAAATGGTAACATATTCCACTCGTTTTATGTCTTTCAGGTAGCAGTGCTGAGGACCGACACCCGGATAGTCAAGTCCTGACGCAATGGAGTACACCGGCAGCGGTTCGCCCGCGTCATCTTGTAATAAATAACATTTGAAGCCGTGGATAATGCCTTCGGTGCCTTTAGTCATAGACGCCGCGTGATCGGGGGTGTCAATGCCTCTGCCACCGGGTTCAACGCCGATTATCCTTACTTTTCTGTCGTTGAGAAATGCGCTGAACAAACCGATGGCGTTACTGCCGCCACCCACACAGGCGAGCAGGCAATCAGGTAATCCGCCGGTCATATTCTGGAATTGTTCGCGGGCTTCTTTGCCGACGATGCTCTGGAAATCACGCACCATTTTGGGGAATGGATGCGGCCCCACCACCGAGCCGATGGCGTACAGATAGTTATCCGGATCTTTGAGGTATTCTTCGAAAGCGCTGTCAACGGCGTCTTTCAGCGTTTTAGTGCCGCGGGTTACACATACGAGTTTGGCTCCGAGAAGCTTCATTTTGCATACGTTAGGATGCTCCTTTTTAATGTCGATCTCACCCATATGGATTTCACAGGGGATACCCAGCAGGGCACATGCGGTGGCGATTGCCACACCGTGCTGTCCAGCTCCGGTTTCCGCAATCACTTTGGTTTTTTTCATGTATCGCGCCAGTAGCGCCTCGCCCAGACAGTGATTGATTTTGTGTGCGCCGGTATGGTTAAGGTCTTCGCGTTTAAGGTATATTTGCGCGCCGCCGCAGAGTGCGGATAAGCGGGAGGCGTGATAAATCGGGCTGGGGCGTCCGACGTAATTGACCATCAGGCTGTGGAGTTCCTGCTGGAAATCTTCGCGCTGGATGATTTCCTCATATGCTTGATTTATGTCGTCCATGGCTTTTTTTAGATTTTCTGGAATATATTGTCCACCGTGTCTGCCGAAAAAGCCATCCTGATCAGGCATTGGGGCAAAGTCAAAATCACTATCGCTCATTGTTATAACCTCGATAAATATTTACGTATTAAGCTGGTAATATTGCACGGCACGGACGGTATTTCAAACACTGGCGGCAAGGACATTGTAACTTTGGCGGAAAATCTTTGGTATTTGATTGACAACACGCCAATGTGGCTGCATTATATTTTCAATGATGTTTTCCTTAATTTTTATTGTGTGAGATGCGATGAAGAGTTTTCGCTTGTTCGAAGAAAATAGTTTGCCTGTAATGGTGGTGCGTATTGATGAGCAAACTCATATGCACATGCATTCACATGAATTTCATGAAATGGTGATAGTTTCTGACGGCATTGGCATACATTGTACCGAAACTGAGCGTTATTCTATTGAGCGTGGCGACGTCTTTCTTATCAAGCCAGGATGCAGTCATGCCTATGAGGATACTGCCGGATTGAATATTATCAATCTGCTTTATATCCCGGAAAAACTGAAACTGCCGTTGTATGATTTAGCTGATGTGCCCGGTTTTCATGCCTTTTTTGAATTGGAGCCGGCGCTGCGCAGTCAGCACGGTTTTAAAAGTCGTCTCCAGATAAGTAATGAAAAACTGGATTATATTTCCAGTATGATCAAGCTGCTCGAAGATGAGATACAAAGTGTACGCAAGGGTAAGTTATATGCTGCGGCTTCTGTGTTGATGCAAATAATTCTGTTTGTGTCAAGAAGTTATGATAAGAGTAATTCTCCGGCGCAAACGGAGATATTTCGTCTTGGTGAAGCGCTCAGTTATATAGGGATGAATTTCCGGCGTGACATAAGTTTAGCCAGACTGGCGCGTAAAGCCGCCATGTCTGAAACTACACTTTATCGCATGTTTAAGAAATCTTTTGGAGTGTCTCCGGTCAATTACGTCATTTCTCTGCGCGTAGCTCACGCCCGGAAGCTATTGGAAAGCACGGATATGACGGTATCGGATATCGCTGGCGATTCGGGGTTTGGCGACAGCAATTTTTTCTCCCGTACCTTTCGCAGTCATGTCGGTATGAGCCCCCGTGACTACCGCAAACGTTTCGGGGATAACATGAAGTTTTAACGGAGACCGTATATGGCAACTATAGAACAAAAGTGGTTCGATTATGTCCTGACTTTGGCGACGGATAATGTAACGCATGGCGGCGGTCCATTTGCCGCGTTGATCCTGCGCGACGGCGAACTGATTGCCGAAGGGGTCAATTCAGTTACACGCACAAATGACCCAACTGCTCACGCGGAAGTCATGGCCATACGCAAAGCATGTGAAAAGCTTGGTCGTTTTCAGCTTGACGATTGTATTTTGATTGCCAGTTGTGAGCCTTGTCCGATGTGTTTTGGCGCCATATACTGGGCGCGTCTGTCGGCGGTGATGTACCTGGCTTCCGGCGATGATGCCGCCGGAGCAGGCTTTGACGACGCGTTTATCCGTTCCGAGCTGAAGCTCCCTTTGACCCATACCCGTATCTCTTTCCGGCATATTGTCCATTCGGATGCCGGAAAACCTTTTGAATACTGGAAGGCTTCCAGCTCCAAAACCGAATATTGACGCTAAAAATTAGAGTTTCAGTTGCTGAAAACTTTTTTTACCGCTTCAAGGTAGCGGTAACCCCAACGCATATCAGGGAGCAGATAGCTTCCCTCCGTCCATTCGTTCCAACTGTTGAGAGTAATCAGAGGTACTTGATCGGGATGAGAGTCAATATACGTTTTTGCCCGGTAAAGGCAGGCTTCAAAAGCGTCAGGCGTAGCGTTGACTATGGCATTCATGATGGAGGGATTGCGCTGAGTATTGTCCCAGCCGATTGAAGCATGAGGGAAAACTACCGGATAGTTTTTTTCGTCTTCAGCCCATTTGCCGATAGCGGCTTCAGTCCATTTGACATAATCGCCGTGATCAAATCCCGCGTCCGCTACAAATTGATAGCTGGTTCCACTGTCTATGCCCAGCGCCGATGGCAGTTCAGCATAGGACATCCCTTTGAATTCGGCAGCGGATTCCGGGGAATTGTTGTTGCCGCGCCGGATGATGAATTGGATATGAATGCCCGGCAGCCCCTTTGACCGCACCTTATCACGCAACCAGTCCAGGGCGTCGCGTGTCTCTTCAACACCGCCAAGACCGACAATCAGATTAGCTGGAGAGAAAATCGAAAATACCGGTTTCCCGTCAATGGTGTAATAACTGTCCAGAGTGAAATATTTATCGATTACCCGTTCCATCATGGGTTCGAAATCTTTACGTGAGACCTTGCCGTCCCAGACGAGTTCGTGCTCATCGGTATGCATGTTCCACAGGGTGTCGGCGTCATGGTTCGCCCACATCAAATAAAACTTTGAGTCGCTGTTTTTCAATGCCGGTATCAAACCCTCATTGAGTTGTCTTTCAAAACATGGAGCATTTTCATACCAGTACCAGTCCATGATAAAGGTGTTGACGCCGTATTTCGCGGCAAGTTCCACATGCTGCCGGGCAACCGCCGGATCGGCTTCATCCTGATAACCGAGCAGCGGATAACGTGGCATATCGTGTCCCGGAAAACGCGGAGTACCCCGGCGGACGGTGTACCATTCTCCGTCTTTTTCCGGCCAGAATTGTTCGGCTCTAGGTTCATAGTGATAGGACGGCCAGACATAAGCGGCGACATCATACTTTTTCATGGATACCTCTTGGAGTTTTGATTTTATTCTCGATTGAACTTATATCGTTTATGCAGTATATTATATCCTGTAAGGACAGGGTGTTCCATAACATTAGCGACAAAACTTATAACTATTGCGACAAATATGAATTCAAGAATTTCCACTAAGCGTCATTATGAATTGGCTGAAGTCGCTTCCGATGGCTTTCCGATATGGGTGAACAAACATTACGAATGGAATCATTTGTTGCACTCTCATGATTTCATTGAGTTGGTGATCGTGGAACGCGGGCGTGGGGTGCATTTCACCAAAGATTCGCGACGAAAAATCGTTCCTGGAGATGTCTTTGTGATTCCCGTGGGCATGGAACATGGTTACGAGAATGTGGAATTGCTGGACAGTTGGAATATCATTTTTGATTTGGAGTTGCTGAAACCGCTGATGCCGGATTTGAAACACATGCCCGGTTTTCACACCTTGTTTGTGCTTGAGGCTAATCGCTCAAAACTGGCTGAAGTGCCCTTGGAGTTGGATGTGGACGCTCTTGGAGTGGTAAGGCAGTTGAGCCGCAAGATTGCCGGTGAACGGCGCGAGCATCGTGATGGGTATCGCAGCGCTTGTATTCTGGCGCTTGGGGAACTGGTGCTGTTCCTGTCGCGTGAAGCTTCTGGCGGGGAGCGTGATAACGCCTCCATACGTTTGGCTGAAGTGCTTGGATTTATGGAACGCAACTGTAAACGGGAACTGAAACTGGAGGAACTCAGCGGAATGATGAATATGTCGTCGCGTAATTTTCAGCGATTGTTCCGGCTATATCTCGGTACAAATCCCTTCGCTCATCTGCTAGATATACGGTTGCAGCGCGCGCGACGGCTGTTGGAAGCTGGCAAGATGAATATCAGTGAGATTGCGGCAGAGTCCGGTTTCAGTGATGGCGCGTATTTTACGCGCCAATTCAGAAAAGTATTCGGTTTGACGCCCAGCGCTTACCGCGGCGTCAGGCACAGTGGTTCCTGACGCTAGCTTCAGGTTTTATCAGACACAGAAGCATGATTTGCGGTAAGCTTTACTTGGATGACGTTGTCATTTTGACAGTTTTAGCTTTAGAACAATGAGTTTTTCGGATGGTATTTCCATGCCGTCATAAGTAACGACGTTCTTGCCGGAGTTGAATATCAGCTTCACGTAAGCCTTGCCGTTTTTCAGTATTTCGGCGTAACGTATTGCCCCGTCCGTGCCGTGAGCTCCGACTTTAAGCTCTGCGCCGCCATCGCGCCGCACGCTTACAGTGGTGGCGAAGGTCTCTCCCTGCTTAAAACCATTGGCGGATTCCTTGAAAACGTATTCCAGCAGATCCAGCGGATAGTATCCAGCTGAATAACCCCAGGTCTTGCCTAAGTTATGTATTTTCCCTGAAAACTGTTCATCAAGAACAACGGTCATCCCTTTTACCGAAATGCCGGCACCGTTTATCTGCGCTTTCTCCGAAATATGTGTCCACAAGGCGACTCGCGTACAACTGTTGTCCTTTAGTGCTTGTAACTCAAGAACACCAGCCATGCCATCGGCGTTGGCAAACCATATGTCGGTACGCAACCATGGAGAATCATTTTTCTTATTTATAAATTCTGGCAGTGCAGGTCCCGCCAGAGCCGGACGGAACGAGGTGGCGCCGGCAATGAAATCGTCCGCAACGACAATGCTTCTGATTCCAGACTGTGGATTTTCCATTTCTACTACGCTGTAAGCTATCGGGAAATGCGCCTTTGCTCTGGCATGCTCTACATCCGGTTCTATCGCTGTGATTATCACAGAACACAGCTGGGATTCAATTGCGTCAGGAGTGGAAAATACAGCTCCGACGGTGGATTCACACCATGAGCGCCAGGGCATGGCAACGTTGAATCCGTCATTGCGGAGTATCGGTCCGTTTTCGGTCGCGGACATCCCGGTAGTGTTTTTTATAGTGGCTACCTGATTTTTAAATTCATCGAGGTCTCCATTGTAATATGCTATGAGCCAGTCACGTTGCATTCCTGAATATGGCTTGTCGGCGTTGCGTTTGATGTCCAGTTGCACCATGCGAGCATACAGTGGATTACCACTGAGTTTTAGTATATGTTCGGAGAGCATTCTTTCTCCTTTATTGTGTCGATCATAAGTATGCTTCCACCAAGGAGAGGAAATAGATATAATTTGTCCCCATGATGTGATGCTTTGTTCTATAATCGCCATATCCCGCAACGCTTTGGCAACCCTTGCGTCGCCTGTAATGCGGTATATACACGCTAAATGTCTCGCGTCATGAGAGAAGTAATCCGCGTCTACGCCCGACCCGTAACTATAGACGAAAGGTCCGTTTTCAAGTTTCCATTTCCATGCGCGATCTAAACATTTTTGAGCTTCATTATTCCATTTTTTTGAGGCTTCTTGGTCAGTATCCTTCCACATTTCCGCCGCCAGCGTCAGAATTGCAGCCGCCTGTATTTGGATGTTAGGAGTATTTTCACGCCAACCGCTAGGGGTTTGGGTCATGTTATAACAAT
>JAFGXT010000364.1 GCA_016936495.1 Victivallales bacterium | reverse complement strand
TCCGCAGTAGTTTCATCTATGCCCAGAGCTCTACTCCAGTGAGGTACCATTTTATCTGCAAGAGCTTTATAATCCTTTACCTTATTGCCGTTTACGCACATATGGACATGGTAATGTGGATGATGAGATGTTCTTTGTTCTCTTCTGGTCACATAATGAGCATCGTTCAGACCAGTCGAGGCATGAACATCAATGTTCTGGAATACATTGAAGACGTATTGCGCCGCATCAATGGACACCCGCACTCAAAACTCCATGAATTGTTCTCTGGCAACTGGGAAAAAGCCGAACCATATTATAACTAATCCTGCCTGTCGGTAAAATACTCTCGCAAAGCGTCAAATGTCCTTATTTAGAGTTGGTTACTGGAAGTGATTCTCCAGAACAAGAAGTTGAATTGGCAGCTGATTACGATGATCTTCAGAGCAGTTTATCTTCCAGAGGAATTAAGCTTTCTTATAGCTTTGACGGCAATATTCACGACCGTTATATCCAAAACATTAACCTTGGTCGTGGACTTGACATATACCAGAAACCCCAAGGCCGCTTTACTCTTGGGACAGTTGATCAAACAAAACACAGATGTAAGGGAACAATTATTACATATGTTAAAAAATAACGAAATACAAATTTTTTGTCTATTTTGATATCATTAATTCTTTAAAATTGTTTCCGTTTAAAATTATGTTTTGACTTATTTTAAATCCAACTTGAAAAAAGTCAAAAAAGATGTATTCTTATATTGTATTCAAAAATAATTGGTGCCACTATGATAAAAAGAACAATGACAGCGCAACTTCTGCGATTAGCTGGATATTTTCCAGTCGTGACTATTCTTGGTCCGCGCCAGTCCGGGAAAACCACTCTGGCAAAAAGTTGCTTTCCGGATTACAACTATGTCAACTTGGACAATCAATCTGATCGCCAACTGGCAATGGATGATCCTGTTGCATTTTTCGAGTTGCATAAAGCTCCGGTTATTATTGATGAAGTACAACGGGTTCCACAGCTTTTGAACGCGGTTCAGATTCATGCAGATGCTCAGAATGAAAACGGTATTTTTATTCTTACCGGATCACATCAACCTGAGCTGCATGCAGGGATAAGCCAGTCTCTTGCCGGGCGTACAGAAATTTTGAAATTACTGCCTTTTTCTATTAATGAATTGAATGCTGCCGGAATCACCCTCAGCCGGGATGAGTATATTCTGAATGGATTTCTGCCGAGACTTTACGATAAGAATATTCCACCGGATGTGATTTACAGCAGCTATTATCAAACTTATGTTGAGCGCGACGTGCGCCAGCTTATCAATGTTTCCAATCAGCATGCTTTTGAAGTATTCGTAAAACTGCTGGCTGGGCGTGTCGGGCAGATTGTCAGTATGAACAGCATGGCTGGCGATGTAGGAGTCTCAAGTACCACTCTGGGATCATGGCTATCAGTATTGGAAGCGAGCTATATTATTTTTCGCCTACCTTGCTATTTTGAAAATTTTGGCAAACGACAAATTAAATCACCTAAAATCTATTTTACCGACGTCGGACTTGCCGCTTATCTCTTGGGTATTGAAAATGCTAATCAGGTAGCCCGTGATCCGTTGTTCGGTGGTCTTTTTGAAAATTTAGTGATATTGGAAGCTTTGAAAGCAAGATATAATTTGGGCAAAGAACCGGAACTGTACTATTTTCGAGACAAACAAGGTTTTGAAATTGATTTGATTCTCAATCAAGGCAGGCGGCTCTTACCTATCGAAATAAAAGGCGGTATGACTTATGACTTTTCTTTTGCCAAGGGCTTGCAACGTTTCTGCAAATTAGCGAACAATACTTTTACTCCTGCAGTAATTTATGCAGGAGATACCGAGCCAGATGTCCAGGGCATACATTTTCGCAGTTTTCGTAATATCGCTCAAATCATCAATAATCCAGAGTGAAAATCTCTTAAAATTCAGCATATTAACGAGTTGTAAAATCAAGTATGTTTCGTTCTGGAAATTATTACTCTACCAATTAAGATTACGCCGGTCAATTGACCGGCTTTTTTTGCCTTGATTTCGGACCTTTATCCTCAATTGTTGAACTTAATCGGGATTTTTCACGCATTCCCTGCCACTGCAAAACTCTCGATATCCCGTTGTCCAGCACCTCTTCCTCTCTTAAATTCTCTCTTTTAAGGTGTCATCGGTCGGTTAAAGTGCACCAGTGATGGTCGAATCAAAATGCACCACTTCTAGATAAAAAATGCTATAATATTCTCTTATCAAAATCTAAAATTTGACAGGAGGGTGCTATGGCTAACTATTTGAAGGGGAGCATGCAAGAATCAGTAAGACATTTTTACAATAATTTACAATGGAGTAAGCGTCGGATTGCTCGAGAGCTGAAAATCCATCGTCGTACGGTCTCGAAATATATCAATGAAGATTCAAAGTGCACCACTTTGACCACCGGCTCGGGAGGTCGGAAAAGTCTGTGCGAACCTTGGCATGATTACATCAAAAACAAGCCTACTGCACAGCTTAGTGCCTAACGGATTTATCAAAATCTGGTGTTGGAGCATGGATTTGATGGCAGTTATGAATCCGTAAACGTTATGTAAAGAAGTTTGATGATGACGGTGAACTGCCGTTCCGCCGCATTGAAACGGCTCTGGGAATTGAAGTCCAAGTGGACTATGGAACCGGAGCGAGAGTCTATGATGAAAACGGAAAATTTCGCAAGACGCATCTGTTCAGGATCGTATTGAACAATAGCATAAAGGTTTACAGTGAAGCATGTTATGGTCCGGATATGGAAAGCTTTATCGGAGCGTTAGTTTTCTCTGCTGTTTGATTTCATTCCTTTTCCCTACAGAGCGATACACCCCCAAAATCAATATTGCAATAATACAAATGGGGATTATTTCAAAGTATATTAGTCTTGTCGTCTCAAATCCATGACGAGTTTCAAATTGTATTGGCCCAAGATGAACATAAGACCATTCCGTATGAATAGAAATTACTCCGTATTTTCCTCCCGGCCCATCAATGCACCATTCTTCCCCATCACCAAGCATCCCCATCGTCGCAGACATAAAAGAGAAAAATATAAATATTGTAATCTTTTTTTTCAATTTAAAGTTCCTGAAGTCATTTATATTGAGCTTAAATATATCATGAATAATTAAAATTAATAATACTTCAACCGGACATATTCCTTAACCAGAAGCGGAAGCAAATCTTTTTTTGGGGGATATTTCAGCTTAATGTTTTCCTTTACTGAATCCACTAAGGCAACTGAGGGTTCCTGAGTATTGTATTTGAGTCGGGCGATATTCATTAGCAAAGTCGTTTTTGCATTTTGGTCATTGTACTTTACTTCAATAAGTTCCTTAACTAGAACGTCGACAAGTTTCAGGTTATCATCTTTGTTGTCCAATTCCTTCTGGACTTCGTCAGCATAGATTTTCTGCCAGTTATACAGGTTTTGCCTTGATATACCATTCTTGCCTGCAAAATCTGTAATAGACATTCCACTGCGTTTACAATTTACGACATATTCAATTTTTTGAGCTTCTGAATATAGTTGTTTCCCCATCTTTCACATTCTCCAATGAAACATTTTTTTAATGTAAAGCAATATAACATCTCATTAATAAAATTACAAATTATTTTGCATATTTAGTTGACAAATGTAAAAATCAAATTACAATGTATACCTCGAACGGCAATAACAATGAAGTTATTAGATATCCGTATAAAGGTGATTAATAAAAAATGAGAAAAAAATTGAAGAATGAGTAAATATCCGGTCATTTTCAATACTCTCTCCTGACCTCTTCTCGTGTGGGTTCACCAAGGTAAGCGCATATTTACTGTTTTTTTGATTGAAACCGTTCCGACGGTGATGTATAATGATAGAAATGACGAATATATAACAGTTTACAGGGACATACGAATGGGAACGGAACGGGTATTTATCATTGCGGAAGCCGGAGTGAACCACAATGGCTGTCTGCGTCTGGCAAAAGAACTGGTGGATATAGCGCTCAATGCGGGAGCCGATGCGGTCAAATTTCAGACCTTTATAGCGGACAAACTCAGTTCTAATTCCGCCACAAAAGCGGAATATCAGCAAAAAAACACCGGCACAAAGGAATCGGCGCTGGAAATGCTCAAAAAGCTTGAGTTGCCTTTCGACGATTTTATCGAGCTGAAAAAATACTGTGATAAAGTGGGTATTATGTTTCTTTCCACCCCTTTTGATAATCAAAGCGCGGATTTTCTCGATGATCTCGTACCCATATTCAAAATACCTTCGGGCGAGATTACCAACATTCCCTTTCTCATCCGGCTGGCGCGCAAGAACAAGCCCATTATCCTGTCCACCGGCATGAGCGATCTTCAGGAGGTGGAGCTGGCGGTCAAGATTATCCAGCGCAACCAGAAATGCCGTAGCGACGCGGGCTTCCCGTCGCTGTCGCTGTTACACTGCGTAAACAATTATCCAGCAGCGTTCAGAGATGTTAATTTGAACGCCATCCGTACGATGCGCAAACATTTCGAGGGAGTCAATATCGGGTACTCCGACCACACCCCAGGTATTGAGGCGGCAGTGGCGGCGGTGGCTCTCGGCGCAAATATCATTGAAAAACATTTTACTCTGGATAAAAATCTTGATGGTCCAGATCATCAGGCATCGCTTGAACCGGCTGAACTGCATCGGCTTATCGAAGCATTGAGAAACGTGGAAGCCGCAATGGGCTCAGGTGAGAAAATTATGGCGGCAAGCGAAATAGAAGTACGAAAAGTAGTCAGACGCAGCCTTGCCACCGCATGCGATCTGCATGCGGGGGATATACTTACCGAAGATATGATTGTCATCAAACGCCCCGGTACAGGCATCTCCCCGGTGGAGCTGGACAGCGCATTGGGCAGAAAACTCAAACATGATATGCCCCGCGATTCCGTCATTACCTGGGAAGACCTTAAACGCCGCTGATACAGGCCGGATATATTTTATGGGAAATAATCTATCAGAGCGTATAATCAGTTCACGCGCCGGAGACAACGCCGCCGGGAAACGCCT